>JAXDHC010000156.1:0-3664 GCA_034664705.1 Solirubrobacteraceae bacterium | reverse complement strand
GCTGACGCCGTCGTCTGCTCGACGCGGGAGCAGCGGCGTGACATCGAGCGCTTCGCGGGCAACGTCCACGAGGTGCTCGACGCGCACTTCGAGCTCGGCGACACGATCAAGTCCACGCACCGGACGGGCCCCGTGCTCAACCTCCTCTGGGAGGGACAGGCCGAGAACATCCCGGCGCTCGAGGTCGTCGCCGAGGCGCTGCGCGGGAGCGACCTCGCCGAGCGCACCGCCGTCCATCTCTTCACCGACCTCGAGTACTTCCGCTTCCTGCGCCGCGTGGGGCGGCGCAGCTCGGTCAAGCTCGGCCGGGCGCTGTTTCCCAAGGTGTACTTCTACGAGTGGAACCCGTACCTGTTCGCGTCCGTCGCGGCCGGGTGCGACATGGCCCTCGTGCCGATCGACCTCACGACGCCGCTGACGGCCGGCAAGCCCGAGAACAAGCTGCTGCTCTTCTGGCGCCTGGGGCTCCCGGCGCTCGTCTCGGCCAGCGAGGCGCACCGGCGGGTGACGCGGGAGGCCGGCGTCGACATGGCGTGCGTGACCGCCGAGGACTGGCGCGCGGCGCTGCAGCGCTACGGGCCGGACGCCGCGGCGCGCGAGGAGGCCGCCGCCCTCGGCCGGCGCTACGTCGAGGAGCACCACAGCGAGGAGCAGCTGCTCGCGCGCTGGGACCGGGTCTTCGAGAGCGTCCTCGCGCGGTAGTGGACCCCCTCGTCGACCCCGGCTTCTGGCGCGGACGGCCCGTCCTCGTCACCGGCCACACCGGCTTCAAGGGCGCGTGGCTGACGCTGTGGCTGCAGTCCATGGGCGCCGACGTGACCGGCCTCTCCAACGGGCACCGCACGTCGCCGTCGCTGCACGAGCTCGCGCGGGCCGGCAGCGGGATGACGGAGATCCACGCCGACATCCGCGACTTCGACGCCGTACGCGCGGCCGTCGCCGAGCGGGCGCCGGAGGTCGTGATCCACATGGCCGCGCAGCCGTTCGTGCGCCGCTCGTTCCGCGATCCGCGCGAGACCTACGAGACGAACGTCATGGGAACGGTGAACGTGCTCGAGGCGATCCGCGCGGCGCCGTCGGTGCGCGCCGTCGTGAACGTCACCTCCGACAAGGCCTACGACAACCGCGAGCAGGGGCGGCCGTTCCGCGAGGACGACCCGAAGGGCGGCCACGACCCGTACTCGAGCTCGAAGGGCTGCGCCGAGCTGGTCGCCGACGCCTACCTGCGCTCGTTCTTCGCGCCCGACCCCGACGGCCCGCGCCTGGCGAGCGCCCGCGCGGGCAACGTGATCGGCGGCGGCGACTGGGGCGAGGACCGCCTGATCCCGGACATCATGCGCGGCGCGATGGCCGGCCGGCCGATCCCGGTGCGCAACCCCGAGGCCGTGCGCCCATGGCAGCACGTGCTGAACCCGCTCTCGGGCTACCTGCGCCTCGCCGAGGCGATCCACGCCTCGCCGGAGCACGCCGGCGGCTGGAACTTCGGCCCGCGGCTGGACGACGCGCGCCCGGTGCGCTGGATCGTCGAGCGGCTCACCGAGCTGTGGCACGGCGAGCTGCGCTGGGAGCTCGACCCCGGGCCCCACCCGCACGAGGCGCGCTTCCTCGCGCTCGACTCGACGAAGGCGCGGGAGCAGCTCGGCTGGGCGCCGGGATGGGACCTCGACGCCGCGCTGAGGAACACCGTCGGGTGGTACGAGGCGCTCCAGGCGGGCGCCGACATGCGCGACGTCACGCTGGCTCAGATCGAGGCGTTCGCCGCGACGCCGAATACGCTGGCCCCGTGAAAGCGGTCATCCTGGCCGGCGGTCTCGGCTCGCGCCTGAGCGAGGAGACCACCGTCAAGCCCAAGCCCATGGTCGAGATCGGCGGCAAGCCGATGCTGTGGCACGTCATGAAGCTCTACGCGGCCCACGGCATCGAGGACTTCGTGGTCTGCCTCGGGTACAAGGGCTACGTCGTCAAGGAGTGGTTCGCCAACTACGCGCTCCACACCGCGGACGTCACGTTCGACCTGCGCCAGGGCTCGATGGAGATCCACCACCAGACGACCGAGCCGTGGCGGGTCACGCTCGTCGAGACCGGCGAGGCCACCCAGACCGGCGGACGGCTGAAGCGCGTGCTGCCCTACGTGGGCGACGAGGACTTCTGCTTCACCTACGGCGACGGCCTGGCCGACCTCGACGTCGGCGCGCTCGTGCGCTTCCACCGCGAGCAGGGGACGCTCGCGACGGTGACGGCCGTGCAGCCGGCCGGGCGCTTCGGCGCGCTCGACCTCGACGAGGGCGCCGACCGCGTCACCGCCTTCCAGGAGAAGCCGCGCGGCGACGGCGCGTGGATCAACGGCGGCTTCTTCGTCCTCTCCCCCGAGGTCGGCCGCTACATCGACGGCGACGCGTCCGTCTGGGAGCAGGAGCCGGTCAACGGGCTCGCGGCCGACGGGCAGCTCGCCTCGTTCCGTCACCGCGGGTTCTGGATGGGGATGGACACCGTGCGCGACCGCAACGTCCTGCAGGAGCTGTGGGACGCGGGGCGCGCGCCGTGGAAGAGCTGGGCCTGACGGCGGCGGCTAACCTCCCCGCCTCGATGGCGTCCCCCTGCCGCTTCTGCTCCGCGCCGCTGCGCGTCCCGTTCGCCGACCTCGGCATGTCGCCGCTGGCGAACTCGTACCTGTCGCCGGAGCAGGCGAACGCGATGGAGCCGTTCTACCCGTTGCGCGCGCTCGTCTGCGAGCGCTGCTTCCTCGTCCAGCTGGAGGAGTTCGAGACGCCGCAGCACATCTTCGGCGACTACGCCTACTTCTCGTCGTACTCCACGAGCTGGCTGGAGCACGCGCGCCGCTACGCCGACCAGATGGTGGAGCGCTTCGGGCTGGACGGATCGAGCCAGGTCGTCGAGCTCGCGTCCAACGACGGCTACCTCCTGCAGTACTTCGCCGAGCGCCAGATACCCGTGCTGGGCATCGAGCCGGCCGCCAACGTCGCGAAGGTCGCGCTGCAGAAGGGCATCCCCACGCTCGTCGAGTTCTTCGGCGCGGAGACCGCGCGGTCGCTCGCGGGCCGCTCGCGCGCCGACCTGCTCGTCGGCAACAACGTCCTCGCCCACGTGCCCGACCTCAACGACTTCGTGGCGGGCATGAAGGTCCTGCTCAAGGACGACGGCCAGATCACCATGGAGTTCCCCCACCTCATGAGCCTGGTGGAGGACAACCAGTGGGACACGATCTACCACGAGCACTTCTCGTACTTCTCGTTCGCGACCGTCTCCGCCGTCTTCGCCGCGCACGGCCTTCGCCTGTTCGACGTCGAGGAGCTCCCCACGCACGGCGGCTCGCTGCGCATCTTCGGCTGCCACGCGGCCGACCCGCGCCCCGACGAGCCGGCGGTCGCCGAGATGCTCGACCGCGAGCGGCGGGCCGGCTACGAGTCGATCGAGCTCTACACGCGCTACGGCCGCCGGGTCGCGGAGGAGAAGCGCCACGTCCTCGAGTTCCTCATCGGGCTCAAGCGCGACAAGCAGCGGATCGTCGGCTACGGCGCCCCGGCGAAGGGCAACACGCTGCTGAACTACTGCGGCGTGCGCACGGACTTCATCGAGTACACGTGCGACCTCAACCCGCACAAGCAGGGCCAGCTGCTGCCGGGCACGCACATCCCGATCCGCT
>JAXDHC010000155.1:0-13414 GCA_034664705.1 Solirubrobacteraceae bacterium | reverse complement strand
CGGGCTGCTCACCGGCGCGTGCGTGTACGGCGCCTCGCTCGGGGGCATCTTCGCGCTGGTCTACGCCGGCGCGTACGGGCGCCTCTCGCGCGCCGGACCGGTCCTCACCGCGATCGGGCTCGGCGCCGCGGCGTTCGTCGTGCTGTACCTCGTGCCGTTCGTCAAGTACCCGCCGAATCCGCCGTCGGTCGGCGACCCGGCGACGATCGGCGACCGCACCGCGCTGTACTTCGGGATGGTCGCGATGTCGGTGCTCGCGGCCATCGCCGCCGTGCGCCTGCGGGTGCAGCTGCTGGCGCGCGCCCGCGCCGACGTCGCGACGCTCGCCGCGATCGGGGCCTACCTCGTCGTGGTCGTCGCCGCCGGGCTCGTCATGCCCGGCGTGAACGAGGTCCCGTCGGCGTTCCCGGCCACGACGCTGTGGGACTTCCGTCTCGCGTCGGTCGGCGTGCAGCTCGTGATGTGGGCGACGATCGCCGTCGTCTTCGCGGTGGCCGCCGAGCGCGTCATCGAGCGTGCCGGCGTGCGGCGGGCCCGCGCGGCGCCCGCCCGGTGACCGAGGCGCGCCCGGGCGCCGGCTGATGCGCCGGGTCGTCCTCGTGCGCCACGCGAGCACGCGCGCGGTGCGCCGCGCGGGCTTCGCGCCCGAGGACCCGCTCGACGCCCGCGGGCGTGGCGAGGCGGCCGCCCTGCGCGGGGCGCTGCCGAGCGCCGACGAGGCCCTCGCGGCCCCGTGCCTCGCCGCCTTCCAGACCACGTCGCTGGCCGGGTTCGCGCCCGTGCGCGTGGAGCCGGCGCTCGCCGACTGCGACTACGGGCGCTGGACGGGCCGCGAGCTCGACGACGTCCAGCGCGAGGAGCCCGACGCCGTCGCGGCGTGGCTGACCGACCCCGACGCGGCGCCCCACGGCGGCGAGACCGTGCGGGCGCTGCTCGAACGGGTGGCGGCGTGGCTCGACGGCCAGTGCGAGCGGTCGGGGACGGTCGTCGCCGTCACGCCGGGCGCCGTCGTGCGCGCCGCGGTCGTGCGCGCCCTCGACGCGCCGGCGTCCGCCTTCTGGCGCATCGACGTCGCGCCCGCGGCGGTGACCGAGCTGCACGGCCGCGACGGCCGCTGGACGGTCACGCGGGTCAACGAGCGCGTCGCCGCCTGACCGCCGCGACGCCTGCGTCCCGCCCTCACGGGACGACGCGCACGAGGACGTTCGCGGGCCGCCCGGTGCGACCGCCGGCGGTCCGCAGGACGACCTGGATGACGAACCGCCCGGCCGTCAGCTGCCGGCGCAGCGCCTTCCCGTTCAGGGCGACCCGGTTGGCGCCGCGGCGCACCGTGACGACGCGGGCGCCGACCGGGACGAGGCGGCCGTTGCCCCGGCGGAACACGCGCACCACGGCGGTGGTCGCCCCGGCCGGGGCGGTGAACCGCGCGAGCAGGCCGCCACGGCGCGCCGCCGCGGCGGGCACGACGCGGCCGCCTTGCAGGATGGTGGCGACCGGCGCCGCGACGGGCCCGGGCCCGGCGGGCGCGCCGGCGGCGCCGGCGCCCGCGGCCGGGGCTGCGGGCGCGGCGAGCGGCGCGGCGGCGGGCCGCGGGGCGGGAGCGGCGGCCGGGGCGGCGGCCCTCGCGCCCCCGGCGGCCGCCGGTGGGGCCGCCGCCGGGGCAGGGGCGGGCGCGGGCGCCGGGCCGGGCGCGGGCGCCGGGGCGGGCGCCGGATCGGGCGCCGGGGCGGGCGCGGGCAGGTCCGAGACCGGCGCCCCCCACGGCGTCGGCTCGAGCGGCCCCACGCCGCCCGTCGTGGCGGCGCCCTCGCCGTAGCGCAGGAACGGCAGGTGCCAGAGGTCGAAGGGCACGATCGGGTCGCCGGGCTTGACGTTCTCGGGGAAGATGAACTCGAACACGGGCGCGTAGTACTGGCCCGCCACGAGGTCGTTCGCGACGCGCGGCGCGCGATCGAGGCACGCGTCGAGTGCCGGCTGCTCGGCGGTCGGCGCGGGCGCGCAGAGCGAGCGGGCCACCGCCCGGATCGTGCGGGTCGGCTGGCTGAGGATCCCGGCCGGCGCCTTCGAGGCGCGGATGCGGATGCGCTGCGGCTGTGGCCCGGTGCTCTGCGTCGTGATGCCGCCGGTCGGGCTGCCGAACTGGTTCTCGCCGGTCATCGCGTACGGCGTCAGCCAGCGGTCGCGCACCGTGCCGCTGCGCGGGTCGACGTCCATCATGTAGAGGTCCACGGGCGTCTCGACGTCCGTCGTCTCCGCCTCGAGGAACATCCGGTCCTGGGTCTCCTGGGCAGCGCCGTTGACCGCGGTCGCGCTCGGATCCGCGGTGCCGAGGCCGAACTCGCCGATCGCGACGTAGCTCGGCTGCGTGCCGGGCTGCGTGTAGATGCCGACGTTGGCCTCGATCGTGTGGGCGGAGATCCAGTCGCCGCCGCCGTCGCCGTGCATCAGCGTGCCGGAGAACGCGATGTGGTCGCCGACCTCGAAGGGCGCCTGCGCCGTCGGGTCTGGGTCCGTGGCCGAGGGCGATCCGGCCGCCGGCATGACGAACTGGCTGCAGTGCTCCTGGCCGGCGAGCGGCGGGCTGAGGTCGCCGCTGCTCGGCGGCGCCACGCCCGCCTGGGCGAAGGTGCGGCATGGCGGCCGGGGGCGGTTCTGCTGCGGGCAGAGCACGTCGTCCTGCTGCGCCGGGTCGGTCCGCGGCACGCACATCGGGTAGCCGGTGCCGGCGTGGATGGTCGGGTTGGCGTCGTCGACGCTGAAGCGCTCGTCCGGGGTCTGCGCACGCCCGAAGCGGCCCTTCGGGTCGTTGATCCGCACGACCGCCGGCGCGGCCGGGTCGCCCGTGTCGACGAGCAGGTCGCCGGTGGCGTAGTCGATCTTCACGATGTCGCCGCTGGCGGCGTTCACCGACTGCTGGGAGGCGAAGAGCAGGCCCGCGATGTGCGTCGTGCCGACGACGTTGCCGACCGCGCGCATCTCGAAGGACGGGTACGGCGCGACGGGATGGGGAGGGACGGGGAAGGCGTCCTTCAGCGCGAGCGACGGACCGCCCTCGACGAAGTCGGCCCAGCGGAGCGTGTTGGCCGGCATCTGGATGACCGTGTTGCAGGGCACCGTGACCGGGACGCCGTTCATCGTCACCGTCCCGCCGAGGCGGCGCTCGTCCGTGCCGGGGCAGGCGGCGTCGTCCCCGCTCACCGTCGCGTCCTGGATGAAGCCGGTGACGTCGAAGCCGTGGATGTCGGCGACGGGCGTGGAGAAGCCCGGGTCGGCGAGCGTCGGGGTGACGAACGGGGCCACGGCGCCGGCGGGGGGCGTCGCGGTGCCTCCGCCGCCGCCTCCGCCGCCTCCGCCGCCCTTGGCGCTCGCGCCGGGTGCCGTCAGCGCGGCGACGAGGAGGATCGCCGCGAGGATCGCCGCGATGGACGACGCCGGTCGTGCGGGCATGGGCGTGCGGGTGAGCATGGGGTCCGTTCGTCTCTCGGTGCGGGCGTGGAGCGGTTCCCACATGCTCGGCGCGGGCGGTCTCGCGCACATCGGGCTTCCGCGCAGAGGAACGGCCACGGCCCGGCAGCGCCTGTCCTCCGATCGCAGGACGGAGTTCGCGCACCGACGCCGCGCAAAAACCCTCCGCTTCCGGGGGAACGGGTTCCCCTCGCCGCTCGGCCGCGTCCAGCAAGCGGTGCGGCCGCTCCTGACGTACCGGTAGCCCCCGCGTCCCGAGCCGCGCGAGGTCCGGCGAGGCCGCCGCGCGGGCGGCCGCCGCTAGTGTGCGCGCCCGACCGTCAACGTCGAGGAAGGCAGGGGGCAGGATGCGCGCGATCGTGGTGGCCCGCAGGGGCGGGCCGGAGGTGCTCGAGCTCCAGGACGTCCCCGACCCCGAGCCGGGGCCCGGCCGGCTCCTGGTCGACGTCGAGGCGATCGGCGTCAACTACCGCGACATCTACGAGCGCGAGGGCGTCGGCGGGTACACCGCCGAGCCGCCGTTCGTCGCCGGGGTCGAGGGCGCCGGGACGGTGGCCGCCGTGGGCGAGGGCGTCACCGAGTTCTCCGCCGGCGACCGCGTCGCGTGGACCGCCGGGCAGGGCAGCTACGCCGAGCGCGTCGTCGTGGACGAGGACCGCGCCGTCCCCGTGCCGGACGGGGTCTCGAGCGAGGTCGCGGCGGCCGTCCTCCTGCAGGGCATGACCGCCCACTACCTCGCGACGAGCACGTACCCGGTGCAGGCGGGCGACGACGTGCTCGTCCACGCGGCGGCGGGCGGCGTCGGGCTGCTGCTGACCCAGATCGTCAAGCTCCGCGGCGGCCGCGTGATCGGGACCACCTCGAGCGACGAGAAGGCGCAGCTCGCGCGCGGGGCGGGGGCCGACGAGGTCATCGGCTACGACGGCTTCGCGGCGCGGGTGCGCGACCTCACCGGCGACGACGGCGTCGCGGCGGTCTACGACGGCGTGGGGCGCACCACCTTCGACGACAGCCTCGCGTCGCTGCGAGCGCGCGGCTCCATGGTCCTGTACGGCGCCGCGAGCGGGCCGGTGCCGCCGGTGGACCCGATGCGCCTGGTCGCGGGCGGCTCGCTGTTCCTCACGCGACCCTCGCTCCAGCACTACGTCGCCCGGCGCGAGGAGCTGCTCCAGCGCGCCGCCGACGTGTTCGGCTGGATCGCCGACGGCGACCTCGACGTCCGGGTCGGCCACCGCTATCCGCTCGAGGAGGCGCGCCAGGCGCAGGAGGACCTCGCCGCTCGCCGGACCACCGGCAAGCTGATCCTCACCCCGTAGCGGCGCCGGCCGGCGTGCCGGCGCCCGCGGGGGCGCCGGCGGGCGCGTATCCCCACGCCTCGCACAGCTCCACGAGCGCCGGCGGGATCTCGGCGGGCGCCGGCTCCGGCGGCTGGACGCTGCCCGACCTGATCTTGTCCTTCCAGTCGCCCAGCCCGGCGCGGTAGCGGCCGTGGTCCTGGCGGCCGTACTCGAGCATCTCGGGCTCCCAGCGCACGCCGAGGAAGCGGCAGACCTCCTGCGTCACCGGCCGCGGGTCGGCGGCGAGGTCCTCGTAGCGGACGGTGAGCCCGGGGTGCGCCTGCCGGGCGGCCTGCAGCGCGTCGCCGTAGAGGCGGACCATCGCCGCGTTCTGCTCCGGGCTGTCCTGCGGGCGCAGTCCCTGGCGGGAGACCGCGACGGCGGCGGGGTGGCGCAGGAGGAAGATGAACCGCGCGTCCGGCCAGCACTCGCGGATCCGGTCGGCGATGAACACGTCGGTGGGCGTCTTGTTCACCAGGAGGCGCTTGCCGCTCTGGGCCAGCTCGCGGTGCAGAAGGCGGTCCCAGAGCAGGTAGTCGAGCTGCGCGGCGTCCAGGCCGATCTCGGCCAGCGCCTGCTCGGCGTAGGGCGACGTGACGGCGACGTCGAGGTCGCGCAGGTGGAGCTCCTGCGGCGCGTGGATCTGCGAGTGGCTGTTGAGCAGCACGCGCAGCAGCGTCGACCCCGACCGCACCGTGCAGAGCACGAAGACCGGAGCCTTCAGGAGCCGGTCCCCCGGCAGCGGGGCCCGCGGGCGGCGCGCGCCGACCCGGCGTAGCTCGAACCGCGTGGCGCGCGCGAGCGCGCGGTTGAGCGATCGCTTCCAGGCCATCGCGGCAGTCTAGAAGCCCGGGGGCTCGACGCCGACCGCCTCCCCGGCCGGCGGGCGGGGGAGGCGGTGCGCGGTCGGTCGGTGCGTCAGCGGGTCTCGAGCTCGAACGTGCGCACGAGGGCATCGAGCTCCTCGGCGGTGCGCGCGAGCCCGGTGGCGCCGGCGGCGACATGCTGGGTCGAGGCGCTGGCCTGCTGCGTCGACGCGGAGACCTGCTCGGCCGAGGCCGAGGACTCCTCGGCGACGGCGGCCACCTCGGTGATCTCGTCGTGGGCGCGCTGGGCGTCCGCTCGAGATCTGCAGCGTGACGGAGATCTCGCCGACGCGGTCGGGCGATCGGGCGCTGGACCGGACGAACCCACGGAGGAGACGCGCTACCCGGCGGCCTCGACGTCCTCGACGGCCTCCTCGACGTCGCGCCCGCGCAGCGAGACGATGCGCCCGTCGCGGAACTCGCAGACCATCGCGACGCGGGCGTCGTACGTCCTGTCGGCCTCGTCGACGACCACATGCAGGAAGGCGACGACCGCGTCGTCCGCGGTTCGCGTCTCCTCCACGATCAGCTGGAAGCGCTCGCCCAGGGCGTGGGACTCCTCGAACCACTGGCGCATCCCGTCGTGCCCCCGCGCCTCCGTGAAGCTGTACAGGAGGCCGAGCAGGGGCTGGGCGACCACCTCCGGATGCAGCACCTCGAGCATCGCGGGGAGGTCTCCGTCCGTCCAGGCCGCGAACAGCGCCCGGACCGTGTCGGCGCGCGACCGGACCATCCGGACCAGTGTTGCAGCCGCTGGCGCGGCGCCTCCCGCGGGCGCCTACCGCGGGCCGATCCGCAGCGCCTCGTCGGCGGCGCGGACGAGGCGGCGGCGCTGCGCCGCCGCGGTGGCGTCGGGCACCTTCGCGGCGATCTCGTAGAGCACGCCTCGGCGGCGGTACTGGACGGCCGGCGGGGAGCACGAGGCGCCGCACGTCAGCGGCTTGAACCACCCGGGGATCCCGCCGCGCAGCCGCACCCGCGTGCGGTACGCCGGGGTCGCCCCGCGCTCGGCCGAGAACGACGCGAGGAAGCACGCGGTCGCCCCGCCGCAGCCGGGGGCGCCGGCGAGCGCGAACGACCACGAGCGCGCGCCGGCCGCGCTCGACGCGTACACGCGACCGTCGAAGTCGAGGTCGATCATGTCGGGCAGGAGGATGGCGAGCGGCGTGCGCGCGTCGGCGCGATCGAGCCGCGGGCCGAGCGCGGCCGGCACCTCGACCGGCGCGGCGAGCGCCGGGGCGGTGGGCAGGACGGCCGCCGCGGCGAGCGCCGCGGCGAGCGTGCGACGGGGGCTGAGCATCGCGGGAGTGTTCCAGAGGGCGCGGCGCTCCCGGCGGCGGGGTTATCGTTGCCGGGACAACCAGTCGCGGAGGAGAGGACGGACATGAATTCCAGCTCGGCCGGCGTGAAGCGCACGACCCCGCAGGACATCACGGCCGCCGTCGTGGCGAGCTACGACGAGACGCCCGACGAACGGCTGCGGACCGTCATGCAGGCCCTCGTCCGCCACCTCCACGCCTTCGCGACCGAGGTCGGCCTCACCGAGGACGAATGGCGCGAGGCCATCGCCACGCTCACCGCGACGGGCCACATCACCGACGAGCGCCGCCAGGAGTTCATCCTGTGGTCGGACACGCTGGGCCTGTCGATGCTCGTCGACGCGCTGGCCAACCCCCGGCCGGCAGGGGCGACGGAGTCCACCGTCCTGGGGCCGTTCTACGTGCCGGGCTCGCCGCTGCTCGACCACGGCGCCGACATCGCCGCCGAGCCGGCGGGCACGCCGACGTGGGTCCACGGCCAGGTCCGCGACGTCGACGGCAACCCGATCGCGGGCGCGGAGATCGACGCCTGGCAGAACGGCGAGGACCGCCTCTACGGCGTGCAGAAGCCCGACGGCGCCGAGGACCACCTCCGGGGGCGCTTCCGCACTCGCGACGACGGCTCGTACGCGTTCCTCGGCGTGCGGCCCGTGCCCTACACGATCCCCGACGACGGCCCGGTCGGGCGGATGCTGCACGCCTCCGGGCGCCACCCGTGGCGCCCGGCGCACATCCACATGATCGTGCGCGCCGACGGCTTCCAGAGCGTGACGACGCACATCTTCGACGCCGCGAGCGACTACCTGGACTCCGACGCGGTGTTCGCCGTCAAGCCCACGCTCCTGCGCGAGGTCGTGCCGCGCGCCGCCGACGACCCCGAGCGACCCGCGGGCGTCGAGGGCGAGTGGGCGTCGGTGCACTGCGACTTCGTCCTGGCGCCCGGCAGCGACGACGGCGAGGTCGTCGACCCGGGCCGGACCGCGTAGCCGCTACCGGCCGGTCCAGGTGGGGTCGCGCTTCTCGAGGAACGCGCAGATGCCCTCCTGGGCGTCGGCGGCCATCATGTTCGTCGCCATGACCGACTTCGTGAGCTCGTAGGCGCCGGGCTCGTCGAGGTCGATCTGACCGTAGAACGCCTCCTTGCCGACGGCGACGGTGAGGCTGCTCGACCGCGCGATCGCGTCGACGAGCTCGGCGACCGTCGCGTCGAGCGCGTCCGGCGCGACGACGCGGTTCACCAGCCCCCAATCGAGCGCCGTCGCGGCGTCGATCGGCGTGCCGGTCAGGAGCATCTCCATGGCGCGCTTGCGCCCGACCGCGCGCGCCAGCGGGACCATCGGCGTCGAGCAGAAGAGCCCGATCTTCACGCCCGGCGTGCCGAAGCGCGCGACATCGGCGGCGACCACGAGGTCGCATGCGGCGACGAGCTGGCAGCCCGCGGCCGTGGCGATGCCGTGCACGCGCGCGATGACCGGCTGGGGGACCGCGTGGACGGCCGTCATCAGCTCGGTGCACACGTCGAAGACGCGCTGGTAGAAGGCGAGGTCGCGGCCGACCATCTCCGACAGGTCGTGGCCGGCGCAGAACGCGGGGCCGGCGCCCTCGATGACGATCGCGCGCACCGCGGGGTCGGCGCCGAGCCGGCGAAGGGTGGCGATCATCTCCTGCATGAGCTCGGTGCTGAGCGCGTTGCGCTGCGCCGGGCGGTTGAGGGTGATCCGCGCCGCCGGGCCGTCCATGCGGACGAGCACGGGCTCCGCGGCGGCCGTGTCGGTGGTCTCGAGCACGCTCATGGCGACGACCATACGCCTCGGTCGCGGCCGCGGCGAGGGCCGCGCTTCAGTCCAGGACGAAGCGGAAGCGCGCCCGGCGGCGCGCGCCGGTGCGGCCCACGTCCATGATCAGGGCCTGGTCGAAGATCGAGTCGGTCCGGTTGCGCGGCTCGCCGGGGAAGTACAGCTGCGTCGTGAGGACCTGGCCGTGCGGACGCTGGACCTTGACGTGGATGTGGCGCGTGCGGCCCGGATACAGGCCGGGGACGACGGTGCGCAGCCCGAAGCGCCCGCGCGCGTCGGCGAACTGGTGGCCGCGCAGCGTGTAGCCCTCGTTGTCGTACTCGCCTCCCGCGTCGGCCTGCCAGAAGTCCAGCAGCGCGCCGCGCACGGGCCGGCAGCGGGTGTCCACGACGTCGCCGGTGAGCAGCAGCGGGATCCCCGCCATGCCGGCCGTCACGAGGTTGGACCGGCGCGGCGTGTCGGGCGTGTAGAAGGGGCCCTCGGTCTGCTCCGGCGTCGCGTCGTCGTCGCCGTCGTCGCACGCCGGGGTGGCGCGGAGCTCCGACGAGGCGGCGGTGTCGCCGGTCGCCGTCCCCGTGGCGCCGCTGCGCCGGGCGGTCTCGTCGTCGCCGCCGCACGCGCCGACCACGAACACCACCGGGACGAGCGCGGAGCCCTCGAGGAAGCGGCGGCGGGTGATGCGGCCCGGGCCTTCGTCGTCGACGGGAGCGGTCTCCATGGCCGCTCAAGCCTCCCGCATCGCCCGTATCGGCGGCATAAACCCCGCCCGTCCGGCGCACGATGCCCGCCGCCGGGGCGCCGCGGGTGGTTAACGGCGCCAGATCGGGTAGCCGACTCGCTTCAATGGCCCGCACCGATATGCCGGAGACGGACGCGACCCCCGCGGTCGCGTTCGAGGTGGAGCGCTTCGCGTGGACCGGCGACGACCGGATCGAGGTGGCCGGGCGCTGGTTCGGCCTGCGCGGGCACCGCTTCATGCGCCCGTCGCTCGTCGTCGACGCGGGCCAGGAGCGCCGGCGGCTGCTCGCGCTCCTGGAGCACAAGCCGTGGGCGGCCGACGACGGGGAGCTGTGGGTGGCCGCCTTCGCATGGGAGGGCGATCCCGTGGACGTGACCGCGGCCGAGCTGGCGGTGGCCCCGAGCGTCGCCGTGGAGCTGCCCGCGGCCCCGGTCCCGGGCGGGCGCGGGCGGTCCAAGGCCCGCGCGGGGGCCAAGGGCGCGCGGACGGCCCCCCGGATCCCCGCGCACTCCGAGCGGCGCACCGACGCGCTGCGGCGCGAGCTTCGCGGCGTCGAGGCCGAGGTGGCCGAGCTGCGCGCCGACCGCGAGCGGGCGCTGCGGACCCACCGCGCGGACGTCACCCGCCTTCGCGACGAGCTCGCGGCCGAGCGCGCGGCGCTCGAGCAGGCGCGCTGCGAGCTCGAGCGGCTCGCCGGCTCCGACGCGGACGCCGGCCCCGCCGCCGAGCGCGACGCCGCGGTGCACGACCGCGACGAGGCGCGCGCCGCGCTGCGGACGCGTGACGACGCGCTCGCCGCCGCGCGGGCCGCGCTCCGGGAGCGTGACGACGCGCTCGCCGCCGCACAGGCCAAGATCGAGAAGCGGGACGGCGAGCTCACGGCCGCGCGCCGGCGGGCCGAGGAGCTTCGGGCGCAGCGCGACGAGCTCGCCACGGCGGCCGCTGACGCGCCCCCGCCCGCGCCGCACGCCGATTCCGAAGCAGCGGCGCGGGCCGAGCGCGAGCGAGACGTCGCGCTGCGCGAGCGCGACGCGCTGGCGCGCCGGCTCGACGCCGCGCTGCGCGAGCGCGACGCCGGACGGCGGGAGCGCAACGACTGGATCTCCCAGGCGGACGCGGCGACCGCCGCACGCGACGCCGCGATCGCGGCCCGGGACGCCGCGGCCGGCGAGCGCGACGCCCTCGCGGCCGAGCGCGACGCGGCGATCGGGGAGCGCGATGCGGCCGTCGCCGAGCGTGACGCCGCAGTGGCCGGACGCGGGGCGGACGCCTCCGAGCGCGGCGCCGCCGCCGAGCCCTCCGTGCCGCGCCCCGGGCCGCGCGGCGATCCCGCCGAGCGGACCCGTCCGCCGGCCACCGCCCGCGCCCGGGCCACGGCCGCCGCCGGGACGCGCCGCGTCGGCGGCCGCGAGGACCGCGCTCCCCGGCGCTCGGCACCGGCGGTGTGGGCGCCGCGCGTCGTCGCGCTGGCGCCGCTCGTGATCCTCGTCGTGGTGCTGTTCCTGCTGCTGCGCGGCACGCTCTGAGCGTGCGCGGCGATCTACGTCGCGGTCGGCCGGCGCTCGGGAGCGACGGGGCGCAACAGCGCCCAGGCGATCATCGCGGCGCCCACCGCGAGCATCCCGAGGCCCGTCCAGAGGTTGACGTTGATGCCCGCCGCCTTGTTCTTGACCTCGTCGGATCCGACGATCCCGACCACGAGCAGGATGGCCCCGTAGACCAGGAACAGGCCGCCGATGATGCGGCGGATGTCGAACCGGTTGGCCGCGCGCGCGGCGGCGGCCTCGTCGACCTCGCCCTCGCCCGGGCCCGGCGCCGGGCCCCGGAACGGCTGCTGCGGCTCGTCCGTCATCGCTCCGGCCTCCTAGATGAACACGACGTTGAGGATCACGACGAGCGCCATCGCCCCGGCGCCCAGCAGCCACGGCGACCGGTACCAGACGCGGTCGCTCGCGTCGGGCTCCGGCTCAGGCTCGCGGCGCGCCAGGCCCCAGACGAGGCCCCGCAGCTCCTCCTCGGGCTTCGGGCGCGTGACGAGGGAGACGGCGACGGTCACGACGGCGTCGGCGAGGAAGGCGACGACAGCGCCCCAGAAGCTCGCGGCGAGCTCCGAGCCGAGGTCGAGCGTGCCCGACGCGTACAGCTGGTGGGTGACGAACGCCCCGAGGAAGCCGGCGATGAGCCCCCAGAACCCCGCCCAGGGCGTCGTGCGCCGCCAGAACATCGCGATGATGAACGTGGCGAACAGCGGCGCGTTGAAGTACGAGAACAGCAGCTGGACGTAGTTCATGATGTTCGAGTAGCCCTTGGCGATGAAGGCCGTGGCCACCGAGATCAGCAGGCCCAGCACCGTCGCGACCCGCCCGACGCGCAGGTAGTAGCGCTCGTCGCGGTTCTTGCGGACGTACGACTGCCACAGGTCGTAGGTGACGACCGTGTTGAACGACGTGACGTTCGCCGCGACCCCCGCCATGAACGCCGCGACGAGGCCGGTCACCGCGAGCCCCAGCATGCCCTCGGGCAGGTACCGGCCCACGAGCAGCGGGATCGCGTAGTTGTACTGCAGGTCGGGATCCTTGCCGCCGAGCCCCGGCACGCTGACGAGGGCGACGAGCCCCGGGATGATGGTCAGCGCCGGGATGAAGATCTTCGGGTAGGCGCCGATCAGCGGCGTGCGCCGCGCGGCCGAGATGTTCTTGGCCGACAGCGCGCGCTGCACCTCGGCGAAGTTCGTGGTCCAGTAGCCGAACGACAGCACGAAGCCGAGGCCGAGCACGATGCCGAGCCAGTTGGCGTCGATGGGGTTCGTGACGTCGCCGATCCGCAGGCCCTGCCACGCGTGCAGGCCGCCCTCCTTCAGCGCCGAGTCGCGCACCTTGTCGGTCAGCCCGCCGACGCCGCCCATGTCGTGCAGCGCGACGAGCATGAGCGGCAGCAGGCTCGCGACGATGATGAAGAACTGCAGGACCTCGTTGTAGATCGCCGACGTGAGCCCGCCGAGCGTGATGTAGACGAGCACGATCGCCGCGGCGGCGAGGATCGCCACCGTGATCGACCACCCGAGCATCAGGTTGACGATCAGCGCGAGGGCGAACAGGTTCACGCCGGCGATGAGGATCGTCGCCACGGCGAAGGTCGCGGCGTTCAGCGCGTGCGTCGGGTTGTTGAACCTCAGACGCAGGTACTCCGGGACGCTGCGGACCTTGGCGCCGTAGTAGAAGGGCATCATCACCAGGCCGAGGAAGACCATGGCCGGGACTGCGCCGATCCAGTAGAAGTGCACGGTCGCGATGCCGTACTGCGCGCCGTTGGCCGCCATGCCGAGGATCTCCAGCGCGCCGAGGTTCGCGGCGACGAAGGCCAGCCCGGTGATCCACGCCGGCAGCGAGCGGCCCGACAGGAAGAAGTCGACGTCGGTCTTGATCGACAGCCGGGCGACCGCGCCGATGCCGAGCACCACGACGAAGTAGATCGCCAGGATGGCGTAGTCGAGCGCGCCGGCATCGAGGCTCAGGGCGCTCGCCGCGAGGCGGACCATGCGCGCTCGTCTACCCCGCGCGCGAGGGACGGACGCTCACGTGGTCTTCGAACACACCGATGCAGATCCGTGTGTTCGGCTCACCGAATGCGGGGATGGCTCGCGAAGACTTGAACCATTCAACCCTAGGGGGCCACACATGATCCTACGCATCGACCGCTGGCAGACCGAGCTGCCGCCGCCGTCCGATCCGGATCCCAACGGCGCGTCCGTCGTGCAGGAGCTGATGGGCGGCAAGTTCGGCGAGATGTCGACGCTGATGAACTACACGTTCCAGTCGTTCAACTTCCGCAACCGCCAGGGCGCGCGCCCGTTCTACGACCTCATCGCGAACATCGCGGCCGAGGAGTACGG
>JAXDHC010000154.1:0-15359 GCA_034664705.1 Solirubrobacteraceae bacterium | reverse complement strand
CGGTGAACTCGAGGTCCATGCCGAACGTCTGGCCCTCCTCGACGTTCACGACGCCGTCCTTGCCGACCTTCTCGATGGCGTCGGCGATGACGTCGCCGATCTCGTCGTCGCCGGCCGAGATCGTCGCGACGCGAGCGATCTGGTCCTTGTCGGAGATCTCCTTGGCCTGCTTGCGGATCTCGTCGACGACGATGTCGACGGCCTTCTCGATGCCGCGCTTGAGGGCAAGCGGATTGGCGCCGGCCGCGACGTTCTTCAGGCCCTGGCGGACGATCGCCTGGGCGAGGACCGTGGCGGTCGTCGTGCCGTCGCCGGCGACGTCGTTGGTCGCCGTGGCGACCTCGCGGACGAGCTGGGCGCCCTGGTTCTGGAAGACGTCCTCGACCTCGATCTCACGAGCGATCGTGACACCGTCGTTGGTGATGGTGGGGGCGCCGAACTTCTTGTCGAGGACGACGTAGCGGCCCCGCGGGCCGAGCGTGACCTTGACGGCGTTGGCGACCGCGTCGACCCCGGCCTCGAGCGCCTGGCGCGCGGCCGCGTCGTACTTCAGTTCCTTGTGAGCCATGTCTTCGTGATCTCCTTACGACTCGACCTTGGCCAGGACGTCGCTCTCGCGAAGGACGAGGAGCTCCTCGCCGTCGACCTTGATCTCAGTGCCGCCGTACTTGCTGTACAGGACCTCGTCGCCCTCGGCGACGTCGAGCGGGATGCGCTTCTCGCCATCCTCGTCATAGCGGCCCTCGCCGACGGCGATGACCTTGCCCTTCTGCGGCTTCTCCTTGGCGGTGTCAGGAAGGACGATGCCACTTGCAGTGGTCTCCTCCTCCTCGATCGCCCGAACGATCAGCCGATCCCCTAGGGGCTTGAGCTTCATGAGGTGTACCTCCGTTGAGAGAGGGTGTGGACTCGAACGTGTTGGCACTCTTCAACGGAGAGTGCCAACCTGGGGCCAGAGTATAGGACGTTCCCCCGATCGGGCAAGGGGGCGTTGGCACTCAGGTCACAGGAGTGCCAGAGATCTGGGCGTCGGCACGGGGGAACGCCGCCCCGAGCGCCGGCGCGGCCGGGGCGGGGCGGGGCGCGCCGGAGCGTGCGGAGTCGCGGGCGCTAGTTCTGCGCGCCGCCGATGCCCAGGCGGGCATCGGTGACGTTCGGCGGGTTCTCGATGATCTGCGAGAACCGCACGACCGTGACGGTGTCGTCCATCGTCACGGGGCGGGCGTAGATCTGCTCGAGGAAGTGGATCATCTCGTCGTGGCGCCGGAACTCGGGGTTGTCGTGCTCGATGTCCCGGGGCGAGAGGTCCTTGACCCGCTTGACCTCGACCTGATCGATCACCGCGTCGAAGACCTTCTCGCGCGGCGAGTGCTGATAGCCGATCGTGACCAGGACGGCCTGGTTCTTCTTGTACTTGTGCGACTTGTCGCCGAGGCGGATGGTCGCGGTCTTGCGCCCCCGCTTGAGCTGGTCGGCGAAGATCGTCGAATAGAAGTTCAGGACCTGCATGGCGCATGCACCCTACTGAGGTTTTCCGCCGCGTGACAGCGCCCGCGATGCCATGTCACGCTCGCCCTTGTACGTGAGCGCCCGGGCGGCTTCCTCGAGCGGCATCCAGCGGGCGTGCTCGACCTCGTGGTCGTGGTCCGCCAGCTCGCCGCTGACGTACTCCAGCAGGAAGAAGCTGACGACCTTCGCGATGCGCCGCCCGCCGCGCATGTACCAGTAGCGGACGTCGCCGAGCTTGTCGACGAGCTCGGCGTCCACGCCGGTCTCCTCGCGGACCTCGCGCAGCGCGGCGGCGGCCGCCGACTCGTCGCCGTCGGGGTGCCCCTTCGGCAGGGCGAGCACCTTGTTGCCGTCGGCGGCGCGCCGCGTCGGGACGATGACGATGCAGCGGCCGTTGCGCACGACCACCCCGCCGGCGGAGAACTCGGACTCGACGGCCATCCGTCAGTAGACGTAGCGGTTCAGCGCGTCGGGATCGTGGACCGTGATTCGGCCGCGGCCCTGCGTGATGACGCCGGCGCGCTCGAGCACCGCCAGGAAGCGGCTGGCCGACTCGCGCGAGGAGCCCGCGAGCTGGGCGATGTCGGCCTGCGTCGTCTTGATGAGCACGTCGCCGGAGCCGATGTCCTCGCCCTCGGCGCGGGCCCGGTCGACGAGCTGGCGCAGGACGACGGCCACGCGGCTCTGCACGGTCTGGAACGACTGCCGGGCGAGGCGCTCGTTGGCCTCGCGCAGACGGCGGCCCAGGGCGATGACGAGCTTCACGGCGATGTCGGGGTGCTCGCGCAGCAGGCGGCGCATGTCAGAACCCGCGACGGCCACCGCCTCGACCGGGTCGAGCGTCTCCACCGTCGCCGAGCGGCGCTCGTCGTCGAACATCGCCAGCTCGCCGAAGATGTCGCCGGGCCCGAACTGCGCGAGCGTGATCGTGCGCCCGTCGGGGTGCTCGCGCACCGCCCGGGCATGGCCGTGGCGGACCACGTAGCACGTGTCGCTGTTGTCGCCCTCGCGGAAGATCACCTGCTGGGCGGCGAAGCGCCGCGGCACCGCGACCTCGGCGACCCGGCGCAGATCGTCCGGCGCGAGCGTCTCGAACACGGGGACGGCGCCGAGCAGCGCAACGCTCTCCTCCACCGTGGCCATGACCCAGAGCCTAAGCGCTGGCGCCGGTCGGGCGTCACCTGCGCGTCCCGGCGCTAGGCTCGCGCCCCGCGCCGCCCCTCGGCGCTCCCGCCAATGCTCATCGCCGGCCCGAACCTCACCATCGACCGGACCGCCGCCATCGGGGAGCTGCGCCCCGGCGACGTGCTGCGCTTCGAGGAGGTGGTCGTCACACCGGGCGGCAAGGGCGTCAACGTGGCGCGCGCCGCGCTGGCGCTCGGGGCCCCCGCCGTGCTCGTCGGCCTGACGCCGGGCCGCATCGGCGCGGCGGCGGCCGCGATGCTCGCCGACGAGGGCGTCGACCTCGCCGGCATCGCGGTGCCCGGGGAGATCCGCTCGACCACCGTCGTCCTCGAGCGCTCGGGGCGCGTGACGGTCATGAACGAGCCGGGACCGCCGCTCGCGCCCGCCGACTGGGACCGCTACGAGGCGGCCGTCGCCGACCGCCTCGCCGGCCACCGGGTGCTGGCCTGCAGCGGCAGCCTGCCGCCCGGCGCGCCGGCCGACGCCTACGCGCGCCTGGCGGTGCGCGCGGCGGCGGCGGGCGTCGCCGCCATCGTCGACGTGACCGGCGCGCACCTCGCCGCCGCCCTCGCCGCCGGGGCGGACGTCGTCACGCCGAACCTCGCCGAGGCGGAGGGCCTGCTCCACGGCCGCGCCGACGAGACGGTGGAGGCGGGCGACGCGGCGCAGGTCCGGGCGCGCGCCGAGGCGGCGGCCGCCGAGCTGCTGAGCCGCGGCGCTCGCCGCGCCGTCGTGACGGCCGGGGAGGCCGGCGCGGCGTTCGCGGACGGGGCGACGACGGCGTGGCTGCCCGCGCCGCGCGTGACGGTCCGCAACCCGGTGGGGGCGGGCGACGCGTTCGTGGGCGGCCTCGGGGTCGCGCTGGAGCGCGGCCGGCCGTTTGCCGCGGCCGTCGCGCTCGCCGCCGCGGCGGCCGCCGCGAGCGTGGAGACCGCGCGCGCCGGCACGCTCGATCCCGACCGGGCGGCCGCGCTGGCGGCCTCCTGACGGGCCGGGCCGGGCACGGCGGCGCCCCGGCTTTGACAGTGCCGACGGCGCGCTCTACGGTCGGCGCCCCGTGTGCCCGCCGGCGCCGGGCATCGCCGTGATCCCCCTCCTCCTGCCGCCGAACTGGGTGCCGCGCTTCTACCGCGGGGGCCGCGCGATCGCCGCGCTGCGCGGCGTCGAGGCGCCGGGCGAGCGCGTCCCCGAGGACTGGGTCGGCTCGACGACCACCGTCCTCGGCGAGGAGGAGATGGGGCTGAGCGCGCTCCCCGACGGCCGGCGGCTCCGCGACGCGATCGCCGCCGACCCGGTCGGCTTCCTCGGGCCCGATCACGCCGCGCGCCGCGGCCCCGACCCGGCGCTGCTCGTCAAGCTCCTGGACGCCGGCGAGCGCCTGCCCGTCCACGTGCACCCCGACGACGCGTTCGCGCGCGAGGCCCTCGGCGCGCCCGCCGGGAAGACGGAGGCGTGGATCGTCCTCGCGGCGAATCCGGGCGCCGGCGTGGCCGTGGGCTTCCGCGACGACGTGGCGCCGGAGGCGCTCGAGCGCTGGGTCCGCGAGCAGGACCACGACGCGATGCTCGCCGCGCTGAATCCACTGCCGGTGGCCCCCGGCGACGCGATCTTCGTCCCGGCGGGCACGCCGCACGCCATCGGCGAGGGGCTCCTGATCGTCGAGCTGCAGCAGGCGAGCGACATGTCCGTGCTGCTGGAGTGGGAGGGCTTCGGGGTCGTCGGCGAGGACGAGGCGACGCTCGGTCTCGGCTGGGCCGCCGGGCTGGGCGCCGTCGACCTGCGCCGGTGCGACCCCGCCACGCTGCGGGCGCCCGACGGCCGGGGCGACGGCGGGGTGGCCCGCCTGCTGCCCGAGGCGGCCGCTGCGTTCTTCCGCGCCGAGCGGATCGCGCCGGCCCCGATCGCGCGGCTGCACCAGGGGTTCGCCGTCCTCGTCGTGACCGAGGGCGCCGGCGCGCTGCTGACCGAGAGCGGCGGGCCGCTGCCGGTGCGCCGGGGCGACACCGTGCTCGTCCCGTGGGGCGCGGGCACCTGCCACCTCGAGGGCGACGTCGTCGCCATCGCGTGCCGCCCGCCGGCCACCGGGCCCGGGGGCCTGCGGTGACGGACCTCCTCCTCGGCATCGACGTCGGCACGACCGCGTGCAAGGCCGCCGTCGTGGACGCCGCCGGGGCCGAGCGTTCCCACGGCCGCGCGCCGACCCCGTGGACCGACGTGCCGACCGGCGCCGAGGCCGACCCCGGCGCCTTCCTGGACGCCGCGCTGGCGGCCGCCGCGGCGGCGCTCGCCTCGGCGCCGGAGGGCCGCCTCCGCGGCATCGGCGTCACGAGCATGGCCGAGAGCGGCGTGCTGCTGGACGGGCGCGGCGTGCCGCTCGCGCCCCTGATCGCCTGGCACGACGAGCGCGGCGCCGACGAGGCGCACCGCCTGGCCGGCGACCTCGGGGAACAGCGCTTCGTGGAGACGACCGGGCTGCCGGCCGGCCCGCTCGCCTCGGTGGCCAAGCTGCGCTGGCTCGTCGAGCACCGGCCCGCCGTGCGCGCGGCGCGGCGCTGGCTCAACGTCGCCGAGTGGGTGGTGCGCGGGCTCGGCGGCGACGAGGTCGCCGAGCGCTCGCTCGCGTCGCGGACCGGCCTGCTCGACCTCCACGCGTGCGCGCCGTTCGCGGACGCGATCGCCTGGACCGGCCTGCGCGACGACCTCCTGGGCGAGGTCGTCCTCGCGGGCGCGCCGGCCGGGACGGCGGGCGAGGCGCTCGCCGGCGCCCGCGGGGCCACGCTGACCGTCGCGGGCCACGACCACCTCGTCGCCGGCGTCGGCGCCGGCGTGGTCGCGCCCGGCGACGTGCTCGACTCGTGCGGGACCGCCGAGGCGCTGGTGCGCGTGGTCGCGCCGCCGCTCGGGCGTGAGGCGATCCGGCGCTGCGTCGCGGGGGGCGTCACCGTCGGCTGGCACGTGGCGGAGGGCCGGCACGCGCTGCTCGGCTCGGCGTGGTCGGGCCTCGCGCTCCAGGAGGTGCTCGACGCGCTCGGCGTCGGGGCGGACGGTCGCGACGCGCTCGACGCCGGGGCGATCGCGGTCGCGCCGGGGGAGGCCCCCGCGCTCGGCCTCGACGTCCACTCGCTGCATCGCCGGCCGCCGCGGCTGCCGCCGGGCGAGGCGCCGGAGCGGGTCTGGCGCGCGGCGCTCGACACGGTCGCCGGCGAGGTCGAGGCGATCCTCTCCCACATCGACGCGGTGGCCGGGCCGCGGCGCAAGGTCGTCGTCACCGGCGGCTGGTCGCGCGACGAGGCCGTCATGGCGACCAAGGCGCGCCTCGGCGCCGTCGAGGCGCCGCCCGTCGTCGAGGCCGGCGCGCGCGGCGCCGCCCTCCTGGCCGGCGTGGCGGCGGGCCTGTTCGAGAGCGCCGACGCGCTGCCCGCCGTCGCGGCGCCCGGGGCACGGCGGTGACGAGCCGGCGCGGCCGGGCCGGCCGGTGCCCCCGCGATGCCGTTCGGGACCGAAACCTCGGGCGCGCCGAGGGTTTGGAACGACACGTGTCCCTTCGCTGCGCGACAGCCGTCCTCGCCGCCGCGACCGCCGGCGCGCTCGTGCTGCCGCACGCCGCGTCGGCGGCCGCACCGGCGGGCGGGGGGTCCGGGCGCGACGCGCAGCCGTGGGCCACGGTGAACGTCTGCGACACGACGGGGTATCCCGACGGCGTGGGCGTCCGCGGGTCGATGCCCGGCAGCGGTGACCGGCGCGAGACGATGTTCATGCGCCTCGAGGTCCAGTTCCTGCGGGCGTCGGACGGGCGCTGGATCCGCGTCGGGCGCGGCGGCGACTCAGGCTTCATCGAGCTCGGCCACGCGGCGGTCCGCGGGCGCCAGGCGGGACGGACGTTCACCGTCATGCCGCCGGCGGGCGGGCGCCCGGCGTTCGTCATGCGCGGCCTCGTGACCTACGAATGGCGTCGCGACGGCGCGGTCGTGCGGCGGGCACGGCGGCTGACCACGGCGGGCCACCCCGGGACGCCCGGGGCCGACCCCGCGGATTACACGGCGGCGACGTGCTCGGTCGTGTGAGGCCCGCGGGTGCGATGCGCCGCGCGCAGCTCGCGGTGCTCGGCGGCACGCTGGCGGTGGCGCTGCTCGGGCCGGCGAGCGCGCGGGCCCAGGCTCCGGCGTCGCGGACCCCGTGGGCGACGATCAACACCTGCGACCCGCCGCAGCGGCCCGCGAGCGTCGGCGTGCGCGTCGCGATCCCCAACCGGCGCGACCTCGCGCAGTGGGTGCGCATCCGCATGCAGTTCTTCGACCGGCGCTCGCGCGCGTGGAAGGTCGTGCGGTCCGGTGGCGACGCGGGGTTCACGAAGCTCAGCGACGGCGGCGGCCGGGTCCTCGGCGGCACGACGTTCATGTTCACGCAGCCGCGCGCCGGCGGGCGGCTGAAGCTCCGCGGCCTCGTGGACGTCGAGTGGCGCCGCGGGCGCCGCGCGCGCTCGCGGGCGCGGCTCATCACCGAGGGCGGCCACGCCGACCCGGCGGACCCGCTCCTCCTCGTCTCGCAGCCGTTCTGCGAGATCCGCCGCTAGGCCGGCGGCCGCGGGCGCGGCGCCCGGCCGGTCAGGCCGTCGCGCGCGAGGACCAGGGCATGCGCTCGTCGCGCGACAGCAGCAGCCACGGGCGCGAGGCGCGGTTCGCGCGGCCGATCGCGAACTGGTGCCCGGAGGCGACCAGCAGGCGCAGCCGGTCGATCTCGACCTCGCCGCGCGACGCGCGCGCGGTCCAGGCGCGCCAGCCGGGCCAGGGGCCGAGGGCGGGCAGCTCGATGACGTCGTCCTCCATCCGCCTTCAGGATGCCACGGGATGCACGTGTCACGTGGCGAACAGGGCCCCGCGGCCCTAACATCCGCGGCATCGGGCCGGCGGAGGAGGGTCTGTAGCGTGTTCGGGAATGTGCTGGTCGTCGTCGACTCGTCACCGGCGTCACGGCGCGCGGTCGAAGAGGCCGTTCGGATCGCCCGCGCGGATCGGGGTCGCCTGACGATGCTCCTCCCGGTGGCCGCGCCGCCGTGGTGGGTGTCGCACGCGCCGGTCGCCCCGGCCCAGCTGCTCGCCGACGTGCAGCGGGAATGCGCCGCGCTGCTGCGCGAGTTCGCGGAGACGGTCTCCGCCGACGTCCCGCTCACGACCGTCATGCCGATCGGCCGCACGGCCGACGCGGTCCTGCACGAGCTCGCCCGGCGGCCCCACGACGTCGTCGTGATGGCCGACGCCGGGCGGCGGCGCTTCCGGCGCGACGCGCCGGAGCGCCTGGCCGCGCGATGTGACGTCCCGCTGCTCGTCGTGCCCGCCGGCGATCCCGCCGGCGCGCCGTCCGTGACCCCCCGGCGGGCGCCCCTCCGGGTACGCATCGGCCAGCCCGTGGGGCTGTGAGCACGCCGCACGATCCCCACGCCGAGGTGCGGCAGCACTACTGGGTCACGCTCGCCCTCCTCACCACCGCGGGCATCTCGTTCGCGCTCATGCAGACCCTCGTCGTCCCGGCCCTGCCGTTCTTCCAGCGCGAGTTCGACACGAGCGCGACGAACGTCACGTGGATCGCGTCCGGCTTCCTGCTGAGCTCGTCGATCCTCACGCCGATCTTCGGCAAGCTCGGCGACGCCCACGGCAAGGCGCGCCTGCTCGTGATCTCGCTCGCCGTCTTCGGCCTCGCGTCGCTCGGCGCCGCGGCCGCGTGGAACCTCGAGTCGCTCGTCTTCTTCCGCGTGCTGCAGGGCGCCGGGGCGGCCGTGTTCCCCCTCTCCTTCGGCATCATCCGCGACGAGTTCCCGCCCGAGAAGGTGGGCATCGGCATCGGCACCGTGAGCTCGGTCTTCGGCGCGGGCGGCGGCATCGGGCTCGTCCTGAGCGGGGTCATCCTCGAGCATCTCGACTGGCACTGGCTCTTCCTGATCGGCGCGATCCCCGTCCTCGTCTCGACGGTGCTGATCGCGGTCTTCGTCCCCGAGTCGCCCATCACGACGCCGGCCCGCGCCGACTACCCGGGCGCGGTGACGCTGTCGCTCGGCCTGCTGGCGCTCCTGCTCGCGGTCAGCGAGGGCAACGTGTGGGGCTGGACGTCCGGCCGCGTGCTCGGCCTGCTCGCCGCCGCCGTCGTGATGCTCGTCGTGTGGGTCCGCATCGAGCAGCGCGTCGCGCAGCCGCTCATCGACATCCGGATGCTGCGCCGGCGCGGGATGGCGCTGACGAACCTCGTGACCTTCCTGATCGCGTTCGGCATGTTCGCGTCGTTCATCCTGCTGCCGAACTTCGTGCAGATCCCGCGAGGCATCCCGGCCGAGATCGCCGCGCAGCTCGGCTTCGGCTTCGGCGCCTCGCCGGTGGAGGTCGGGTTCTACTTCGTGCCGTCCTCGCTGGCGATGATCGTGGCGGGGCCCGTGGCGGGCGCGCTCGGCTCGCGCCACGGCCCGCAGCTCCCGCTGCGCGTCGGCATCGCGCTGGTCGCGGCGGGGCTCGCGCTCTTCGCCCTCGCCCACGACGAGTCCTGGATGATCTACGTGTGGATGACGCTGCTGGGCGTCGGCATCGCGAGCTCGTTCGCCGCGCTGGGCGCGCTCGTGATCGGCAACTCGACCCCGCAGCAGACCGGCGCCGCGACCGGCATCAACACGATCATGCGCACGATCGGCGGCGCGTTCGGCGCGCAGGTGGCCGCGGCGATCATCACGGCGAACACCTTCCCCGGCACGCAGATCCCGCTCGAGCGCGGGTTCACGATCGCGTTCACGATGGGCGCGGCCGTGGCGTTCCTCGCGCTCCTGCCGGCGCTCGCCCTCGCGACGCCGCGCCGGCGCGCGGAGCCCGCGCCCGCGGGCTGACCGGCGTACGATCCGGGTCCGCGGCCTGGCCGCAGGCCCGGCGCCCCGGGACCCGGATCGGACGCTTCGCAAGACCCGCCGATCGGCGGATGTGGGGTCGCGTCGACGGTCCCGATACTGGGGAGTGTCGGCACGCAGTGCAGCCCGGGTGAGCGGGCGCCGCGCGCGGACCACCTCTGAAGCGACGTCTCGGTCGCGCCCGGACGCATGCCGCGTGAAACCGCCGCGGCATCGACCGCGTGAGCGACGGCCGGCGTCCCCATCCCGATCGTGAGTCGGCCCGGGCGCGCGTCCCCGCACGCGGCGCCGGGCCGCGAGGAAGGAACCCGTGCTGTTCTCTGCTGCGCGCCCCCGGCGCGCCGGCGCACCCGGGCACTCGGCCCGCACCGCCATCCGCCGCCTGGCGGCATCCCGCTTCATCTCCATGGCCGGCACCGACGCCACCGGCGTCGCGATCGGCTTCGCGCTCTACGCCCAGACGCACTCGGCCACCTGGCTGTCGCTCTCGCTGATGCTCACCGTGGGCGCCGGCGCGCTGCTGGCCCCGCTGGGCGGACGGGCGGGCGACCTCCTCGACCGTCGCCGGCTCCTGATCGGCGCCGAGCTCGCGGCCGCCGCGGTGTTCCTGACACTCGCCGTCGTCCACACGCCGGTCGCCCTGCTTGCGCTGGGCCTCCTGGCCACGGCCATCGGCACGATCTTCGGCCCCGCGTCCGGCGCGGCGATCGCGCACACGGCCGGCGACGAGCACCTGACGTGGGCCAGCAGCGTGATCGCGACGGGCGCCAACGTCGGCAAGACCGCGGGGCGCCTCGGCGCCGGCGCGCTGATCTCGCTCGTCGGCGTCAGCAGCGTCTTCGTGCTCGACGCGGTGACGTTCCTGATCTCGGCGTGGCTCATCGCCTCCGTGCGCCGCTCGTTCTCGGCATCGGCGGACGGCGCGGCAGCCGGGGGCGCGGACGCGGGCGATGCGCGGCGCCCGGGCGCCATGGCGTTCCTGCGCCGCGATCGGACGCTCCGGCTGCTCACGGCGTCGGCGTGCATCTCCGTCTTCGCGACCGCGTTCACGATGACGGCCGAGGTGCCGCTCGTCTTCGAGCTCGGCGTCGGCGCCATCGGGCTCGGCGCGCTGACCGCGTGCTGGGGCGGCGGCATGGTGCTCGGGTCCTGGCTGGCCGGCCGCGCGCTTCACCGCGGCAACGAGGCGACGGGCGTGCTCGCCGGGCGCCTGACGATGGCCGCGGGCGTCGGGCTCGTCGCCACGGCGCCGACCCTCGGCCCGATGCTCGCGTGCTACCTGCTCGGCGGGCTGGGCGGCGGGTTCATGGGCGTCGCCGCGCAGGCGCTGATCCTGCGCGGCGTGCCGGACCACCTGCGCGCACGCGTGCTGGGCGCCGTCGACATGTGCCGGAACGTCGCGTTCGGCGCGGGCGTCATCGGCGCCGGGGCGGCCGTGAGCCTCGCCGGCGCGCGCCCCGTCTACGCCGCCGTCGGCGTGACCATGGCGCTCGGCGCGCTGCCGGTCGCCGCGCTCGTCATCCGCCTCGGCGGTCCGCGGCCGCTCCGCGTCGGGTCCGTCGCGGCCACCGCCTAGCGCGCCTTCATGCCGCGGGGTCCAGCACCTCGGCGGCTTCCCCGGGCTCGGTTGCTAGGCCACCTGGCTGCGCGGATGGGCGGCAGGGTGGGCATCCTCCCACCGTGGTGCGGATCCCGCGAACCCACGCGTGGCCTTCGTGACGACCACGCCCGACCGGCCGCTGGAGTCGCTGCGCCACCGGATCTCGGCGCGGACGCAGCTCGTCGTCTCGGGGATCGTGGGCCTGATCGCCGGCGTCGCGGTCGGCCTGCCGACCGATCTCGCCCACGCGCCGCTGATCGCGTGGGACATCGCGGCGGGCGTCTACCTCGCCTGGGTGTGGGCGACGATCGCGCCGATGGACGCGGAGCGCACCGAGCGCCTCGCCGAGCACCAGGACCCGACGCGCGCGGCGGCGGACGTCGTGCTGTTGAGCGCGGCCGTCGTCAGTCTCGTCGCCGTGGGCCTCCTGATCGCGAGGGCCTCGCAGCGGACGGGCGCCGAGCAGCTCGCCCTCGTGCTGCTCGCCCTGGCGTCGGTCGTCCTGTCGTGGGCCGTCGTGCACACGGTGTTCACGCTGCGCTACGCGCGGCTGTACTACACCGACCCCGACGGTGGCGTGGACTTCAACCAGGACAAGCCGCCGGACTACCGCGACTTCGCCTACCTCGCCTTCGGCATCGGGATGACGTGCCAGGTCGCCGACACCGACCTGCAGAGCAGCGAGATCCGCCGCACCGTCCTGTGTCACAGCCTGCTGGCCTACCTGTTCGGCACCGGCATCCTGGCCGCGACGATCAACCTCGTCAGCAGCCTCGCCGGCGGGTCCTAGGGCCGGGCTACCGCGCGTACACCGCCCGCTCGAAGTCGCCGAGCAGCCCGATGACGCCCTCGTCGGCGAACGGCAGCAGCTGCGTGTAGACGGCCCCGGTGATCCCGCTGGTGCGGTCGATCCAGAAGTACGTGTTGAACAGGCCGGCCCAGTGTCCGCTGCCCGCGCGGCGTCCGCCCGGGACGTCGTCGGAGACCAGCTCGAGGCCCAGGCCCCACTTCTTCGCCATGCCAGGGAAGAACTCGGCGTCGTTGCTGAGGTCGGGATGGGCGGTGTGCAGCAGCACGGAATGAAGCTCGCCAATGTGATTCTCGAACATGGCGTCCACGGTCTCGCGGCGCAGGATCTGCGCGTCGTCGAGCGTGCCGCCCGCCATCAGCGCGCGCTGGAAGCGCAGGTAGTCGCGCGGCGTCGTGTAGGACGCGTGGCCGCCGGCGTAGAACTCCGGGCCCACCACCCAGTCGAGGTCGGTGACGACGAAGCCGCCGTCGGCGCGCACGTGGACCGGCGTGAGGTTCGAGCGCTGCTCGTCGGAGGGCTGGAACGTGGAGTCGGCCATCGCGAGCGGTCCGAAGATGTGCTCGGCGACGTACGCGTCGAGCGCCTGGCCGCTCACCGCCTCGACGACCTGGCCGAGCCAGTCCGTGTTCATGCCGTACTCCCAGCGCGTGCCGGGGTCGAAGCCGAGCGGGTTGCGGAACGCGCCCATCGTTCCCGCGACGACGTTCGGCGTGCCGGTGTCGTCGTCGTAGCGCGACGTGTCGGCGTTCCAGATCCAGTACGTCAGCCCGGAGGTGTGCGTGAGCAGCTGGCGGACCGTCGCGCGGCTCGCGGGCGCGCGCAGCCGCGGCGTGTCGCCGTCGAAGCCCTCGAGAACCTGCAGCTCGTCGAACTCCGGGCGGACGTCGCCCACCGGCTGCTCGAGGTCGAGCTCGCCGCGCTCGATGAGCTGCAGCGCGGACACCGAGGTGAGGGCCTTCGTCATCGAGGCGATGCGGAAGTGCGTGTCGGGGCCGACGGGGTCGTCCTCGTCGGCGCTGCGCCGGCCCGCGGCGCCCTCGTAGATCACGCCGTAGGCGTCGGCCGCGGTCGCCACCACGCCCGGCGCGACGCCGGCCGCCACTGCCCCCTGCAGCATCTCGTCGATCGCCGTCGTCTCGGCCTGGTCCGCCATGGCTCCTCCTCCGCGTTCGCCCGGAGTCCGAACCTAACCGGTCTCCGCGCGCCCGTGGGCGCCAGGGTCAGGCCGCGGCGGTGCCGAACAGCCGCGGGTCGTTCGTGATGATGCCCGTGACGCCGAGGCGCTCGAGGGCCGCGATCCGCAGCGGGTCGTCGACGGTCCACACGTAGAGCTCGCCGCCGGCCTCCGCGATGGCCGTCACGAGCCGCGGCGAGACCAGCGCCCAGTGGGCCATGATCGCGTCCACGCGTCCCTCGCGGACGGCGCGGGCCACGCGCGCGGGGATCACGCGCCGGCCGTAGCGGGCCGCCATGAGCGCGGGGATCCGCGTGAGCCGGCTGCTCAGATAGTTGCGGCGCACCTTCGGTACCGACCAGCCGATCCGGATCTCGGGCGCGGCGGCGCGGAGGACCGGCAGGCTCGCCTCCTCCATGGTCGAGACGAGGGTTCGCTCGGCCAGGCCGTGCTCGCGCAGCGCGTCGACGACCCGCGTCTCGTACCCGGGCAGCTTGAGGTCGAGGTTGATCTCGACGCCGGCCCACGCGTCCTGGCGGAAGTGCTCGAGGCCCTGCTCCAGCGTGAGCGGCGTGCGCCGCGCGGCGTCCTCGTAGTCGTGGGCGAGCAGGAGGCGCCCGGAGCCGTCGAGCCGCTCGGGCAGCACGTCGAACTCGACCATGTCGACGCCCGCCGCGAGGGCCGCGTCGAAGCTCTCGAGCGTGTTGCCCGGCGCGATGAGGTCCGCGCCCTTGTGGCCGATGCGCTTCAGGGCCGGCATGGCGCGGCGGCCTCCGTCATCGCTGGCATCCCGGGCACCAGTACGTCCGGCGGTTGTTCTCGCCCTGCGTGGACGAGCGCACGAGCGTCCCGCAGCGCGAGCACGGCCGCCCGCCGTGGCCGTACACGCGGATGTCGCGCGGCTGGTAGCCCTCACGGCCGCTGCGGGCCATGCGCGGGCGGACCGCCTCGACGACGGCCATCGCCTCGGCGTCGCTGACCTCGGCGGTCGCCCGCCACGGGTCGAGCCCGGCCGCGTGGCAGCCCTCGCTTCGCCAGATCGTGCCGAGGCCCGCGATCGTGCGCTGGTCGAGCAGCGCGTCGCCGATCGGCCGCGTGGGGTCGTCCTCGCGCAGGCGGCGCAGGAAGCGCTCGGCGTCGAACTCGTCGGCGAGCACGTCGGGCCCGAGCGCGGCCAGGCGCTGGTCGAAGCGCGCGCGCGAGCTCGTCATGAGCTCGAGGACCGGCCCGTCGAACTGGACGACGTCGTGGCCGTCGGCGCGGATGACGAGCCACGCCCGGCGCGGCGACCTGCGCCAGCCCGCGCCCGTCGGCGTGACGCCCCACCAGCCCGTCATCCGCAGGTGCGAGTGGATGACGAGGCCGCCCTGCCAGCGGATGAACAGGTGCTTGCCGTGGGCGTCGACCTCCTCGACCGCGCGCCCGGCGAGCTTCTCCGGCCAGCGATCCATGCCGAAGCGCGGGTGCGGCGTCGCGATCTCGTCGGGGACGCGCCCGAGCAACACCGGCCGGATCCGCGTGACGGCGTGGCGGATGGTGTCTCCCTCGGGCATCGCACCGCTCAGGGTAGGGCGCGGGCGGCGCGCGCGAGGCCGCGCAGGCGCGCGGACTCGGCGGCGAGCTCGGGCGCGGCGCCGAGCGCCTCGAGGCGGTCCGCGACGGCGTCGATCTCGCCGGCCAGGCGTTCGTGCGGCGTCGGCAGCGCGCCCACCGGTCGCTCGCGCGTCGCCGCGAGGCGCCGCAGCAGCGGCGCGACCGCTGTGCCGGCCAGCTGGACGACGAGCACGACGCCGAGGAGCCGCGCGTACGGCTCCTCGTACGTGTCGTCGGCGGGCAGGAGGCCGGCCAGCGGCGCGATGCCCATGGCGCCCGAGACGCCCGCGGCGGCGACGACGACGCGGGTCGCCGTCACGACGCTCGCGACGTCGCCATCCCGCCGCCGCGAGAGCACGGAGGACGCGTGGGCGCCCTCGAGCGCGGCGATGGCGCAGGAGCCGGCCACGCGCCAGTAGAGCTCCGCGTCCAGGTCGGCCCAGAGGCCCGCCACGACCAGCGCGAACGCGACGATCGACAGCGCGACCGTGGCGAGCCCCAGCGTGGCCTGGCGGCGACGCACGGCGAGCCCGGCGCCGGCCATGGCGCTCACGAGCGCCAGCAGCGTCGACGTGGCGATGGTCTTCCACTCGAGATCGCCGAACCC
>JAXDHC010000153.1:0-4091 GCA_034664705.1 Solirubrobacteraceae bacterium | reverse complement strand
GGTCCATGCCACGGTGCTGGCGCAAGCCGGTGGCGCGCTGTCGCGCGACGCGCTCCACGGCACCCTCGATCTCGTCCCGTTCCCGGTGCTGCTGATCGAGCCGGGCACCGCGCGCGTGGTCTTCGCCAACCGGGCGGCCGACGCCCTGATGGGCGGCGCCTTCCCGAAGGCCTCCGCGGCCGCCCGCTACGACGAGGTCTACGCGGTCCTCGACGGCGACGGGGCACCGCTGCCGAGCGAGCAGCATCCCGGCGTCCGTGCCGCCCGCGGCGAGCGTCTCGAGAACGTGGAGGTCGACCTCCGGCTGCCCGACGGCGTGCGCTCCCTGCTCGTCTCGAGCGACGTCGTGCCGGCCACCGACGAGCGCGACGAGCTGGCGCTCGTCGCCTTCGAGGACATCACGAAGATCAAGCGGGCCGAGGCCGCCGCGCGCGAGGCGACGGCCCGGCTGGACACCTTCTTCGAGAGCGCGCCGGTCGGCCTCGCGCTCTTCGATCGCAACCTGCGCTACCAGCGCGTCAACGCCGCGCTCGCGCGCATCAACGGCGTCCCCGCCGCGGATCACGTGGGCCGCACGGTGCTCGAGGTCCTGCCCGACCAGAACCCCGAGGTCGAGACGCTCCTGCGCGGCGTGCTCGAGACGGGCGCGGAGGTCGAGCGCGAGATCGGCGGATTCCTGCCGGCGACCGGCCCCGAGCGCCGCCACTGGATCGTCGGCTTCTACCCGGTGCGCCACGCCTCCGGCGAGATCACCGGCGTCGGGGCGACCGTGACCGACATCAGCGACCGGGTCGCGGCCGAGCAGCGCTCCGCGTTCCTCGCGCGTGCGGGCGAGGTCCTCGGGCGCTCGCTGGACTTCGAGACCACGTTGCGAGACGTGGCGTCGATCGCCGTCCCGGACCGCGCCGACTGGTGCATCATCGACCTGCTCGAGCCGAGCGGGGCCATCTGCCGCGTCGCGGTCGCGCACAGCGATCCCGACCGGGCGAGGCGCGGCTGGGAGCTCAGCCAGCGCTATCCGCCGGCCCTCGGCAACGACAGCGCGATCGCCACCGTGCTCGCGACCGGCGAGCCGATCCTCATCCCCGAGATCGACGAGGGCATGCTCCGGGCCGCCGCCCGCGACGCGGAGCACTTCGAGCTCCTGCAGCTCCTCGGCGCGACCGGCGGCCTCGCCGTCCCGCTCGTCGTCCGCGGCCGCGCGATCGGGGCCATCACGTTCATCTTCACCGACCGGGCGCGCCGGCCGGGGCAGCTCGACGTCGATCTCGCGTCCGAGCTCGCCTCGCTGGCCGCGTCGGCGATCGACAACGCGCGGCTCTACACCGACCGCAGCCACATCGCCCAGACGCTGCAGCGCAGCCTGCTCCCGCCGCGCCTGCCGCACATCGAGGGCTTCGAGATCGCGGCCCGCTACCGCGCGGCGGGCGAGGGCGTCGAGGTCGGCGGCGACTTCTACGACGTCTTCCAGCGCACCGACTCGAGCTGGATCCTCGCGCTCGGCGACGTCTGCGGCAAGGGCGCCGAGGCCGCCGCCCTCACCGCGCTGGCCCGGTTCACGCTGCGCGCCGCCGCCATCCCCGACGGCGCGCCCGAGACGCTGCTCGGCAGCCTCAACGAGGCCATCCTCGGAGCGCAGAGCGGCAAGGTGCCGGGGGACCGCTTCATGACCGCGGTGACGGTGTGCCTGGACCTCGACCCGCCCGATCCGACGGTGACGATCGGAGCCGGCGGCCATCCGCCACCCCTGCTCATCCGCGCGGACGGCGAGGCCGAGACGCTGGAGATCGGCGGCCGCGCCCTCGGGCTGCTCCCGGGCCTGGAGATCGGGCGCCACAAGGCGTCGCTCCACCGCGGCGACACGCTGATCCTCTACACCGACGGCGTGCTCGACGCGGGCGCCCCGCGCAGTCCGCTCTCGGTCGAGGAGCTCGTCTCCGTCGCGGTCGCCGGCGCCGAGCTCTCGGCCGCGCGGACCGCCGAGCTGATCGAGCGCGCCGCGCTCGAGCGCTCCGGCGGCGCGCCGCGCGACGACATCGCGATCGTCGTGCTGCGCCGCGACGGCGTGGCCTGACGCCGCCGCGACGGGCCTGGCTAGGGGGCCACGCGGCTCTCGGCGCGCGCGGAGCCGTCGCGCTCGCGCGGCGCGCCGAGCGCCCGGCGCAGGACGACCGAGCCGCCGTAGCGCCCGCCGAAGCTGAAGCTCGCCTCGTCCATGAGCGCCTGCATGAGCTCCAGGCCGCGGCCACGGTCCGGGTCGCTCTTCCCGGGCGCGGCGCCGGCGTCGTGCACCGTGATGAAGACGTCGTCGTCGCGGCGCTCGAACGCGACGCTGATCGGCACGGGCGCGAAGTCGTGGGCGTGCTCGATCGCGTTCTCCCATGCCTCGTTGGCCGCCATCGTGACCGCGGCGACGTCGTCGGGCGAGGCGCCCGCCTCCGTGAGCCAGCGACGCAGCAGGCGCCGCAGGCCGCCGAGGGCCTCGGCGTCGGGCGACAGCGTGAAGCGGGCGCTGGGACCGAGCTCGGACTCGGCGCGGACGAACAGCGCGGTGACGTCGTCGTCGCCGCTGGACGGCCCGAGGCACGCGTCGACGACCCGGTCGCGGAGGCTCTCGATCTCGCGACCGGCGCCGCCCGCGGCGCCGACGAGGCGCCCGAGGCCGGCGTCCACGGCCTCGCCGCGGCGCTCGATGAGCCCGTCGGTGTAGAGCACGAGCGACGCGCCGGCGGGGAAGTCGACGACCGTCTCGGGGTGGACGGGGATCTCGCTGACGCCCAGCGGCGGCGTGACGCCGTGCAGCAGGTCGGCGTCACCGCTCTGCGTGACCAGCATCGGCGGCGGGTGGCCGGCGTTGACGAACCGCAGCCGCTCCCGGTCGGGCTCGATGACGGCGTAGACGATGGTCGTCAGGTCGTCGGGGCTCAGGGCGCGGTGGTAGACGTTCATCCGCTGCGCGAACGCGGCGGGGGAGTGGCCCTCCAGGGCATACGCTCGCGCGACGCTGCGCAGCTGGCCCATCCGCGCCGCGGCGGCGACGCCGCGGCCGGCCACGTCGCCGACCACGAGCCCGACGCGCCCGCCGGACAGCGGGATGACGTCGTACCAGTCGCCGCCGACCTCGATGCCCTGCCCGCCGGCGCGGAAGTGCGCGGCCAGGCTGAGGCCGGGTAGCTCGGGCAGCGTCTGGGGGAGGAGGTCGTGCTGGAGGGTGGAGGCGACGTGGTGCTCGCGCTCGAGCAGGAGCGCGCGGCGGATGATGAGCGCGGCCCGCTCGGCCGCGTGGGTCACCAGGGCCGTGCGCTGCCCGGCCGGCGTGGCGACGTCGCTGCCGCTCACCGCGACGGCGCCGAACAGCTCGCCGCCGGCGCGCAGCGGGACGGCGAGGGTCCCGTCGTCGAGCTCGATGGGCCCGTGCGCCTCGGCGATCGCCTGGCGCAGGCCGCGCGCGGCGTCCTCCGACGCCCCGCGCTCCGCGTCGGCGACGGCCGCGCCGCCCGGATCGAGCACGCGCACCGCGGCGCCGCGCACGGCGAGCACCTCGTGCAGCCGCCGGCACAGCTCCTCCACGAGGTCGCCGAGCGCGAGCGCGTCGAGCCCGTCGGTGATCGCGGCGACCCGCGCCAGGCGCGCGGCGAGCGCCTCGGCCTCGGCCCGCGCCGCCCGTTCGGCGGCCGCGTGCTCCAGCGCGGCGTCGGCGCGGCGGCGCTCGCGCAGGTCGTCGACCTGGACGTAGAGGCACCCGGCGTTCCCGCCGGCGTTCATGACCGCAGCGACGACGACCGCGACGGGCACGTCCTCCTCGTCGAGCGCGAGCCGCAGCTCCGCGGCCTCGGTGCCGTCATGGCTCGCGAGCACGCGGCGGCAGACCTCGGCGAACGCGGCGCCGTCGCTCGGGTGGAAGCGGTCGGCCAGCGGAGCGCCGATCTCCGCGGCGTTCGCGCCGAGCAGCGCCGCGAATGCCGGGTTGACCTCGAGGATCCGCCCCCCGGGGTCGACGATCGCGGCGCCGGCCGGCGAGGACTCCCACGCCCGGCGCAGCAGCTCGTCGGCGCGCTCGCGCGCCCGGCGGTGGCGGTCGAGCTCGGCGA
>JAXDHC010000152.1:0-6272 GCA_034664705.1 Solirubrobacteraceae bacterium | reverse complement strand
CGCGACGCGCTGCTGCTGACCGCCGGAGATCTCGTGCGGGTAGCGGCCGCCGATCGCCTCCAGGCCGACGAGCGCGAGCGCCGCGGCCGTGCCCGCCGCCCGGCCGCGGCGCGGCAGTCCGAAGCCGACGTTCTCGGCGACCGTCAGGTGCGGGAAGAGCGCGTAGTCCTGGAAGACCATGCCGACGCGGCGCCGCTCCGGCGGGACCCAGGCCGGCCCCGCGACGACCTGGCCACCGACGACCACGGCGCCCTCGTCCGGGGCGGCGAAGCCGGCGATGAGCCGCAGCAGCGTCGTCTTGCCGCAGCCGCTCGGGCCGAGCAGCGCGACGAACTCGCCGCTGGGCACGGAGAGGTCGACGCCGCGGGCCGCGGTCGTCGTGGCGTAGCGCTTGGTGACGTTGTGGAGTTCGACGGTTGCCATCGAGTTAGGGTCGCCTAAGAAGGGGCCCGGCAGCCTAGTGGATATCCGACCGCGACGGTCGGAGCTGGGCGATCGTCCCCTGCCCCGAGAGCGCGTACAGCTCGCCGTCCGGGCCCTCCCCGAAGGACGTGAGGCCCGGGAGGCGGGCGGCCTCGCGGCGCAGGTCCACGGCCTCCGGGTCCTCCGCCGCGCGGGCGTCGAGCGTCCACAGCGTGCCGCGGCAGAAGTCGCCGAACACGTAGCGCCCGCGCATGGCGGCGATGCGGCGCCCGCGGTAGACCGTGCCGCCGGCGACGGAGCAGTGGCCGCCCTCGTGGCGATAGCCGGCGACCGGCCAGACCAGCACGCCGTCGCCGAGGGGCTTGCGCCCGAGCGGCAGGTTGCCCTCGTACGCCGCCCACCCGAGGTTGGGCAGTCGCTGGCCCTCCTCCGGCAGCCACAGGGCGTCGATCTCCTCGGCGCGGTCCTGCCCGACGTCGCCGAGCCACAGCATCCCGGTCGCGCGGTCGAACGCCATCCGCCACGGGTTGCGCAGCCCGGTGGCGACGATCCGCCATCCCGCCTCGGGACGGGCCGGGTCGAACCGCAGGAGCTTGCCGAGACGCGAGCGCGCGCTCTGCGCGCGCTCGCGCGGGCCGAAGGCGCCGCCCCCGTCCCCCAGCCCGAGCACGAGCCGGCCGCGGTCGTCGAACACCAGCGTGCCGCCGTTGTGGTTGGCGAACGGCTGGTCGAGCGCGAGGAGCGTACGGGCGCTCGACCGCACGGCGGTCGCGCGGCCGGCCGCGTACCGCACGACGCGCGTGTCCCCCGCGCGGTTGGTGAACATCGCGTACAGCCGGTCGCCGCGGGGATGGAAGGCGAGCGCGAGCAGGCCCTGCTCGCCGCCGCAGCGGACCTGGCGGCGAATGGCGAGGTAGGGCCGCGCGCGCAGCCGGCCGCGCTCGACGACGCGGACGCGGCCCGCCTGCTCGGCGACGAACAGCCGCGTCCGGTCACCCGGCCGCGCGACGAGCGCGACCGGGGCCCGCAGCCCACCGACCACCCGGCGCAGCGCGAAGGACCGCGCCGCGCCGCGCTCGCGAGGCAGCGCCGGGCCCGGGGGCTTGTCGGGCGGCTGTCGCCACAGCGGCAGCGTCGACACGCGCTCGGCCGGACGGGCGGGCTCGTCGTTGCACCCGGCGGCGACCAGCCACATCGCCGCGCCGGCAGCGGCGAAGAGCACGGCGATGACGCGGCGGCGCGGCATGGCGCGGCACCCTAGCGACTCGGAGTTAGGGTTGCCTAATGAGGGAGCCCTAAGACGCTCGGATCCGGCGCAGGAGGCAGCGGGCGGGCCGCCCCGGCGACGAGCGCGGTCTTGGTCACGGTGGCGATCGGGCGGTCCACGGATTGGCCGGTCGGGCGTCCGACGCACTGGTACGTTCCGGGCAAACCGGACCCCAAGGAGGCGGACGCGATGGCGACCGCAACAGAGACGCTGAAGAACTTCATCGACGGGGAGTTCGTCGATCCGGCCGACGGCCGCACGTCCGCCGTGGTCAACCCGTCCACCGGCGAGGAGATCGCCCAGTCGCCGGACTCGACGGGCGAGGACATCGACCGCGCCGTCCGCGCCGCGCGGACCGCGTTCGACACCTGGTCGCGCACCACGCCGGGCGAGCGCGCCGCGGTCCTGCTCAAGCTCGCCGACACGATCGAGGAGCACGCCGACGAGATCGCCGAGCTCGAGTCCGCGAACGCCGGCAAGCCGCTGCAGGCGGTCAAGGACGACGAGATCCCCGCGATGGCCGACAACCTTCGCTTCTTCGCCGGCGCGGCCCGCGTCCTCGAGGGCAAGGCGGCCGGCGAGTACCTCGAGGGCTACACGTCGATCATCCGCCGTGAGCCGGTCGGCGTGGCCGGCCAGATCGCGCCGTGGAACTACCCGCTGATGATGGCGATCTGGAAGATCGGGCCCGCGCTGGCGACGGGCTGCACCGTCGTGCTCAAGCCGGCGCCGACCACGCCGATGACGACGCTCAAGCTGGCCGAGTACGCCGCCGAGCTGCTGCCGAAGGGCGTGCTGAACGTCGTCGCCGGCGGCAACGACGCCGGCGCGGCGATCGTCGAGCATCCCGGCGTCGACATCGTTTCGCTGACGGGGTCGGTCGAGACGGGCAAGTGGATCGCCGAGCACGCGGCCAAGACGCTGAAGCGCGTCCACCTCGAGCTCGGTGGCAAGGCGCCGGTCGTGGTCTTCGACGACGTCGACCTCGATACCGTCCTCGAGACGATCGCCGGCACCGCCTACTACAACGCCGGTCAGGACTGCACCGCGGCGACCCGCGTGCTCGCCGCCGGCAAGGTCTACGACGACGTCGTCAGCGGGCTGGCCGACCAGGCCAAGGGCTATGTCATGGGCGACATGCGCGCGCCGGAGACGAACCTCGGCCCGCTGAACTCCAGCCGCCAGCGCGAGCGCGTGGAGGGCTTCCTGCAGCGGACGCCCGGCAACGCCGAGATCGTGACCGGCGGCAGCGAGCCCGACCTGCCGGGCTTCTTCCTCGAGCCGACGGTCGTCGCCGGCCTCAAGCAGGACGACGAGATGGTCCAGCGCGAGATCTTCGGGCCGGTCATCACCGTCCAGCAGTTCAGCGACGAGGACGAGGCGGTCCGGTGGGCGAACGGCACGCCGTACGGCCTGGCGTCGTCGGTGTGGACGCGCGATGTCGGCCGGGCGCTGCGCGTCTCCAACGCGCTGCGCTTCGGGACCGTGTGGATCAACGACCACATCCCGCTCGTCTCCGAGATGCCGCATGGCGGCTTCAAGCAGTCCGGCTACGGCAAGGACCTCTCCATGTACGCGCTCGAGGACTACACGGTCGTCAAGCACGTCATGGCGTCGCACTCGTAGCCGCACGGCACATCCGCGCGTCGCCGGCCCCGGCCCAGAGGAGAGAGGCCGGGACCGGCGATCGCGAGCGGAGCCCCCCGGGACCGCACCCTCCCGGTCGCGGTCCTGGGTTGTGGGGCAGCGGCCGGGCTCACCCCCCGGGAGCCCAGCCTGGTGCGAGGTCACGCCCCCCGGCGCGATCGCACCGCCCTTGGTGCGCGCCACCGCGCCGCGTTCGAGGCACCCCCCGGAGCCTCGACGAGCGGCGATCGGCGGCGCCGCGTCTCATGACCAGGTGACGGCCTCGACCATGACGGGCCCGCGCCGGTCCTCGGCGTCGGCGACGTCCTCGCCGCGGTCACGCGTGACGCGGTCCTCGCGCTCCTCCCGACCGCCGGCCGGCTCGCCCGCCCCCGGGCGGCCGGGGCTCGACAGCAGGATGAGCATGAGACGTCGGGCGTGTTCGCGGCTGGTCATTCGTGGCCTCCTGGCGAGTGGTCCGAGGTGATGTCTCCTCGGTCTCGACCCGGGGGCGTGACGCGCGAGTGAACAGTGTTCGTTGGATCGCGATGAACGGCCGCGGGGCGGCCTTTTCATCTCGATCCAATTGGGTGAACGGCGGCAGGGCCGCCTGTTCACCCGGACCCTGAGGCGCTGGAGGCGAGATCCGGCAGGGCGCGCAGCGCCGCGATGCCGGGGACGAACAGGTACTCGCCGCCGCGGGGCGTCACGAACGCGCTCATCGCGCTCGAGAACCGCGGCGGGCGGCCGTTGAACATGACGCGCGGGGGCTCGGCCCACGCGCCGGCGACCGGGTCGGGGGCCCGGCCGAGGCCGAACGCGTCGCCGTCGTTGCACCAGCGCGCCTGGACGATCTCGAACTGGCGCTCGATGGACGCCTGCAGGCAGACGAACACGAGGCCGCGGCCGCCCTCGTCGGGGAGCGCGCCGGGCGGCAGCGGATTGCCGTAGGGCATCCCGCGGCGGAGCATCCGGTGGCGGGCCGTGAGGCGCGCGCCACCCGAGAGCGCGTCGCGCGGGTTCGCCCGGCGCACGTGCGCGCCGCGCGGGCAGAGCAGGCCCTCGGCGTCGCGGGCGTAGGAGAAGTCGTTGACCCGGGCGCGGCAGTTGCCGAGCACGTCGTCGGGATGGTCCGGGCGCAGGACGAGCGGGCTGCCGTCCGGCCAGCGCCCGATGACCTTCGCGGCGACGGCGTCGCCGGGCAGCCCGGTGGCCTCCGCCGCGTCGTCGAGGAACGCCCGCCAGGCCGGGACGTCCTGCTCGAGCTTGCGCCACACCATGAAGGTCCCGTTGCGCCCGAGCGGCTGAAGCGGCGCGGGCGGCGGCCCGCCGTCCTCGTCGTCGTACCCCAGCACGAACTCGCCGGGGGCGAGCGCCCGCCACGCGAGGCGCGGGTCGCTCGCACTGTGCACGACACCCGGCCGCTCGCGATGCCACGGGCGGCGGCGCACCGGAACGCCCTGCCCGGCCACGACGTCGCGCGCCACGCCCGCGATCGCCGGCTGGCCGAAGCCGTCGGAGAACCCGAAGTGCTCGCGCCCGGTGGGCAGCACGGCCGCCGGCTGCTGCACGGTGAACTGCAGCCCGTTGTCGCCCAGCTCGCCCCGCAGGCGCTCGGCCTCGCCCACGACGGCCGCCTCGTCGGCGCCGGCGAGCGTGAGGAGCACGTGGATCTCGCCCTCGCGCATCCCGGCGTCCCAGTTCGCCGGCGCGGCCGCGCCGACGTCGCCGACGCGCTCGGCCCGCGCCGCCATGCCGTCGCGGAAGTCCTCGGGGAAGCTGTGGAGGAGGTGGGCGGGGAGGCCGAGCGCCTGCAGGCCGGCGAACGAGATCGCGACGTTGTAGGCCGGCGACGGCTCGGCGTCCCACTCGGCATCGGTCGTCACGGGGTCGGCCTGGGCGGCGAGCCAGCGCCGCGCCGGGCCGGCCTCGCGCACGCGGGCGAAGACGTAGCGGGCGAACGGGAACCCGTAGCCGCGCAGGACGTTGCCCTGGATGTCCTCGCGCTCGAGCGCCGTCACGCCTGCCTCCACACCTTCCATGCGGCCCGCTGCTCGGCGGGTGTGCGCCGCTGGTTGGCCTCCACGAAGACGGCGAGCTCGGCGCGCAGCGCCAGCGCCTCGCTCACCTCCGGGACCGTCGCGCCGGGCGACCCGATCACCGAGAAGCCGACCGGCGTGCGATTGGCGAGGACCCAGCGCACGAACGCGACGGGCTCGGCGGTCCCGGGATAGAACGCGCAGTGGCCGAGGACCGCGTCGAGCGGCGCGGCCGCGCCCGCGCGCAGGGCGAGCAGCCAGTCGGCGAGCTTCCCGTCGAAGTCCGCGGCGAGGAGCAGGTGCTCGCGTGGCGGGCGGCGGAAGCGGCGGCCCGGCGGGCGCAGGACCTGCAGGCGGGCGAGGTGGGTGCCCGCGACGAGGGCGAACGGGCTCTGGCCGGCGTTCCAGTGCTCGTCGATCGCCGCGTGCGCGGCGGCGGCCTCGCCGGCCCGCACCCGGGCCAGCAGGACGACGGACTCGCCGGCGCGGCCGCGCATCTAGAGCAGGGCCTGCGCGTCGGTCAGGAAGCGCTCGAGCTCGCGGGCGAAGCGCTCGTCGTCCGCGCCCGCGACGCGCGCCTCGAACGCGTCAAGGCGCTCGCGCAGGGCGAGCGCCTGCGCCGTCATCGTCGTGGTGGCCTCGGGGTGGGCGGCGAAGTAGTGGTCGACGCGGTGGCTGTGCGCGGTGATGTAGCGCTCCACGGGGCGGAACCGGCGCGCCCCCGGAAAGCCGCGCGCGCCCGCGTACAGGGCGGCGATCTGGCGGGGCACGACGCGCACGAAGGCGTCGATGTACTGGATCCCCGAGCCGTCGAACGTGGTGAGGAACAGGAGCGTGCGCGGGGCACCGCGGTCCCGCGCGACCGCGGGATCGCGCGGCCAGCGCGCGACGAGCGACCAGTGCGCGAAGTGGATGAA
>JAXDHC010000151.1:0-5274 GCA_034664705.1 Solirubrobacteraceae bacterium | reverse complement strand
GCCAGATCTACGAGCTCAACGTGCCCGTCGCCTCGACGTTTCCGCTGAAGCCGGCTCACCTTGAGGACGCCGCGGCGCGCTTCAACGAGCGGCATGAGGCGCTGTTCGGCTACCGCCGGGACGACCTGCCGGTCGACTTCCTGCACTGGCGGCTCGTCGTGCGCGGGCGCAATGCCGCGTCGCGGCGCAACGGCCGGGGGTCCAGGCAGGCCGTGCCCGCGCCGGTCGGGACGCCGGCCCCCCTCGACCAGCGCCTGATCCACTTCCTCGAGTTCGGCGGCCGTCCGGGTCGCGGTCGAGCCGGGAGCGAGCGCGTCCAAGCTGGGCAGCGTGCTGCGCGCCGAAGAGCGCTGAGCGGCGACTCCGCCGCCTCAGGTTGCGTGCTCGTCGGCGATCTCGCGCAGGCGCTGCTGGAGGCGCTCCCACGACTGATCCTCGGCGTCCTCGTACGCCCGGCCCTGCAGCTCGCGCAGGGCCTCGCGGTAGCGGCTCCACGCCTCCTGCTCGGCGCCGGAGCGCTCGCTGTCCTGGCGGGGGGCGGTGGCGGTCATCGGATGCCTCCTCTCAGGCCGGTTCGCAGCCGACAATACTCGGGTCGCCGGTCGCATACGCCGATCCGGGCGTGCAGGCGCGCTGTCGTGGCGTCCGACGGCGGGCGTAGACCATCGCGGGTGGATCTGGACCAGCCCCTGCGCACCGCGGAGTTCCTCGTCGTCGACACCGAGACGAACGGGCTGGGCGGCGACGCGTGCGAGCTCACCGAGGTCGGTGCGGTGCTCGTGGGCGGCGGCGAGCTGCACGACCGCTGGGAGACGCTGCTGACGGTGGGCGCCCCGCTCTCGCGCGGGATCCAGCGCTTCACGGGCATCACGCAGGCGATGGTCGACGCGGCGCCGCCTGCCGAGGCGATGCTCCCCGACCTCGCCGACCAGCTGCGCGGGCGCGTCCTCGTTGCGCACAGCGCGAGCTTCGACCGGCGGGTGCTCGCCCAGGCCTTCGGGCGCGCCGGCATCGCGTGGCCCGATCCGCCGGTGCTGTGCACGGTCGCCCTCGCGCGCCGCCTGCACCCGCTGGCCCGCCAGCGCCGCCTGGCGCCGCTGGCCGAGTCGCTCGGCATCGACGTCGAGGTCTCCCACCGCGCGCTGGCCGACGCCGAGACGTGCGCGCGCGTGTTCTGCGCGCTGTTCGCCCGGCTCTGCGCCAACGCCGCGACGATCGCCGAGGCCCTGGCGCTGCTGACGCCCGCGCGGCCGCGCCGGCCGCGCGCGGCCGCGACCGACGGCGGCACGCGCCGCCGCGGCGCCCGCCGGCGGATGCCCGATCTCGGCGGCCTCACGGACGACCCCGGCGTCTACGTGGTCCGCAACGCCGAGGGCCAGCCGCTCTACGTCGGCAAGTCGGTCAGCGTCCGCGCGCGGGCCCGCGCCCACTTCGCGCCGTCGGCGAACGAGGGGGGCTGGACGGCCCAGGCCGAGACCGTCGAGCACGAGCCCACGAACTCCGAGCTCGGCGCGCTCGTGCTCGAGAGCCGCCTCGTGAAGCGGCTCAAGCCGCCGGGCAACGCGCGCCTGAAGCACGTCGACCCCTACGTCTACCTCCGCTGCCGCCTCGACATCCCCTACCCGGTCCTCGAGGTCGCGCCGGGACCGGCCGCCGGGCGCGCGGTCAGCATCGGGCCGCTGCGCGGGCGCTCCGTGGCGGTCGAGCTGCTCGAGCAGCTCAACTCGCTCTTCGGGCTGCGCCACTGCGGGCGCACGATGACGATGCGCCAGTGGCCGTCGGCATACGGGCAGATGGGCCGCTGCCTGTCGCCGTGCCTGAACGACCTCGACCCGAACGTGTACCGCCGCCGGCTCGATGAGGCGCTCGGCCTGTTCACCGGCCGCGGCGACGGCGCGGCGGCGCTCCTGCGCCACATCGACGCCCAGATGCGTGCCGCGGCGGCCGACCGGCGCTACGAGCGCGCGGCGTGGCTGAAGCGCCGACGTGCCCGGCTGCGCGTGCTGCTCGACGGCCTGGGCGGCGTGCTGGCCGCCAGCCACGCGCGGCCGCGGCTCGTCCTCGCCGAGCACCCGCGCGGCGGGCGCTTCGACGCGTTCTGGCTCGTCGGCGGGCGCATCGGCGACTGGGGGCCGCTCGGCGACCTCGACGACGTGGCCGCGCGCACGGCCGCGGCGCTGCGCGCGGGCGACGGCACCGGGCCCACCGCGAGCCTGGCGCCCGACGAGGTCGACGAGGCGCGGATCGTCGCGACGTGGCTCGCCGGCCACCGGGCGGCCGCGCTGGACCTCACGCACCCGCCGGACCGCGGCCGCCTCGAGCGCTTCGTCCTCGACGCGGGCGCGACCACGACCGCCGCTCCCGGCGCCGGCCGTGCCCACGGCGCGGTCGCGGCGGCCGCCGGCGGGCCGCCGCCGGCCGCGCACATGCGCCGCGTCAGGGCCCCGCGGCCCGCGCGGCCTCCGGCCGGCGTGGAGCCGCTGTTCCCCGCCGATCCGCCACGCGACGAGCCGGCGCCGGCGCCGCGCCGTCAGCGCGCCCGGCAGCGCACGCTGCCGGAGTCCAGGACGTCGCCCGACGCGGCGATGAACGCGTAGCGCGCGCGGCCGCGCTCCAGGACGAGCCGCAGGGCGCCGAAGTGGCGGTCGTCGCCGAAGGCCAGGTCGGCCCGGCGCCGCAGCGGGTAGCGCTCGTTGCCGCCGGCTCCCGAGACGAACTCGGTGATCCCGTCGCGCGGGCGCAGGCGCTGCAGGTCGTGGTCGTGGCCGTTGAGGACGAGGGCGGCCCGCCCGCGCAGGGCCGACCACAGGGGCTGGACGTCGGGCTGGTCGCCGTGCTTCGTGCTCGCGCTCCACCGCGGGCGATGCCAGAACGCCAGCCGGCACGTCCCGCCGCCGCGCACCTGCCGGCGCAGCCAGCGGACCTGCGCGGAGCCCGCGCCGTGCGGGGCCTCGGAGTTCAGGCTCAGCAGCTGCCAGCCGCCGGCGCGCATCGCGTAGAACGACGGGACCGGCCGGCCGAGGACGCGGCGCCAGTACGGGTCGTAGCCGCGGCGGTGCTCGGGCCAGTCGTGGTTGCCGGGCGTGGGGGCCATGCGCCGGGCCAGCCCGCCGTACACCGGGGCGAAGTTGTCCCGGAACTCCGCCGCCGTGCCGTTTTCGTAGACGTCGCCGAGGTAGAGCACCCGATCCGGCCGAGAGGCCCCGATGCGCCGGGCCACAGCGCGCGCCACGTTGCCGCCGTCCGCCCCGTCGCCGACGGCCCAGACCACCGCGCGGCTGTCCGGCGCGGGCGCGACGAACGTGCCCTGCGGCGTCCGCACGGACGCGGCGTCGGCGCCGCAGCCGGCGACCGCCACGGCCAGGACCGCGAGCGTCGCGACGGCTCGCCGGCCAGGTGCGCGCATGCCGCGCACCGTACGCCGCCGCCGCGGGGCGGTCGAGCGCGGCGTGCGTGCTCAGACGAAGGGGAGCTCGGCCACGCGCGCGGTGACGCCGGCGTCGTCGCCGACCGTCACCACGTCGCCGACGCCGGCCTCCCGGCGGACGATGGCCAGCGCGATCGGGCCGAGCGTGGGGGAGACGACCACGCTGCCGAGCCGCCCGACCTCCCGGTCGCCGAGGCGCAGCGGCGCGCCGGTCTCGGCCGGCGCCGACAGGCGCAGGCCGCGCAGGTGGCGGTTCGGCTTGCCGCGGTAGTACAGGCGGGCGACGGTCTCCTGGCCGATGTAGCAGCCCTTCGTGAAGCTGACGGCCCGCTCGTTGAGCCCGGCCTCCTGCGGGATCGTCGTCTCGTCGAGGTCGACGCCGTAGCGCGGCCGCCCGGACTGCACGCGCGCGACCTCCGCGGCCGTCTCGTCGACGGCCACGGCGCCGTCCGCCTCGAGCGCGCCGCGGATCGCCGCCGCGTCCTCGGCGGCGCAGACGACGTCGACGCCGAGGTCGGTCGCGACGAGCAGCACGCGCGCGCCGGCGATCTCACCGGCGACGTTCGCGTGCTCGGTCTCCGGCAGCGCCGTCGCGCCGGCCACCGCTCGCGCGCGGGGACCGATCAGCGACAGCAGCGCCTGCTGCACCGTGCGCTTGTGCAGCTCGGTCTGCCAGCCGATCGCGCCGCGCCGGAGCTGGTCGAACAGGGCCTGCAGGCCGACGCGCTCGCAGATCAGCATCAGCTCGGCGCCGGTGTCCAGCACCCGCAGGTCGGTGAGCATCTTGCCCTTGTTGGTCAGCAGCGCCGCGTAGCACCCGCTGCCCGGCACGAGCGCCTCGGTGTCGTTCGTGACCTGGCCGCCGAGGAACGCCTTCGCCTGCTCGCCCGTGAGGGCGAGCTTGCCGAGCTCCGAGCGGTCGACGAGAGCCGCGCCGTCGGCGAGCGCGCGGTGGGCGGCGGCGGGCGCGTCGGTCGTGGTGGCCATGGGGCCAGCATAGGACGCCGGCCGCGTGCGCCGCGGGGCATCGCCTGAAGCAGGTCTGGGTGGCCGGCTGAAGCCGATCCGGCGCGGTTCTCAACTCCAAATGTGCCCATTTGCGAAAACAGATTTAGGTGTGCCATAATCACCGGCCGTGAGCACCGTCCAACGCCGCACCGGCCTCGGGGAGGCCGTCGAGAACTACGCGAAGGCGATCTTCACGCTGCAGCAGCGCGGCGTGGCGCCGGTCACGACGAACGCCCTCGCCGACCGCCTCGGCGTCACCGCCGCGTCGGCGTCGGGCATGGTCAAGAAGCTCGACGCGCTGGGCCTCGTCCGCCACGAGCCCTACCGCGGGGTCGTGCTCACCGACGACGGCGAGCGCGTCGCGCTCGAGGTGCTGCGCCACCACCGTCTGCTCGAGCTCTACCTCGCCGAGCGCCTCGACATGCCGTGGGACCGCGTGCACGACGAGGCCGAGGTCCTCGAGCACGTCATCTCCGAGGAGCTCGAGGACCTCATCGCCGCCAAGCTCGGTCACCCGACGCACGATCCGCACGGCGATCCGATCCCGACGCCCGACCTGACGATCGCCGAGTCCGCGACGCTGACGATGCAGTCCCTCGAGGGCGGGGACGAGGGCGTCTTCGTGCGGATCTCCGACTCCGACCCGGAGATGCTGCGCTACCTCGGCGACCGCGGCATCGCGCCGGGGGACGGCTTCGAGGTCGTCGAGAAGCAGCCGTTCGCCGGCCCGGTCTTCGTGCGCTTCGGCGACGAGACCCACGTCCTCGGCGGCGCTCTGGCCCAGGCGATGCGCGTGGAGCTCAGATCGTGACCCCTCCGCCGCCGTCCGCAGCGGCGGC
>JAXDHC010000150.1:0-4858 GCA_034664705.1 Solirubrobacteraceae bacterium | reverse complement strand
ACCCTCGACGAGCGCCATCGTGGCCTGCAGGCGGTCCAGGAGCGCCTTGCGCTCGGGGCCGGCGACCGCGGTGACCAGGCCTCCGTCGCGCACGGAGTCCCACAGCCCCCGCAGGTCGTCGACGCTCGGCAGCTTCAGCAGCGCGCCCGGGTCGACCTTCACCTGCACGGAGTCGAGCAGCTCGCGCAGCATCCCGGCGAGGTGCTCCTGAAGCCACGGCACGCCCGCGAACTGCACGGCATGCGTGACCTCGTGGAAGACCACCCACGGCAGCAGCTCGTCGAGCTCGGCGCCCATCCCGGCCGCCGCCTCGCGGAGGTTGGGCGTGACGAGCAGCAGCCGCGGCGGCTGCGTCGCGTCGAGGAGCGCCAGCTCGTACTGGCCGAGGACGTGGCGGCTCAGGAAGCCGACGATCCCGCCCACCTCGGCGGCGATGAGGGCGCCGCCGGCGGCGCGCAGCGGGCCGGCCATCGGGCCGGTGCCGGACGTCGCCTTGGACAGCAGGGGGTCGAGCGTGCCGCGCATCGTCTGCAGATTCGAGCGCAGCCACTCGGGGCGATCGACCGCCTCCGGCGGGGGCAGCTCGCGCACCGGCGTCAGCCGCGTGTAGGCGACGACGCGCTCGCGGGCGCCGTCGGCCATCGCGACGAGGTCGCCTGGCAGCGGAGCCGCGCCCTCGCCGTCGGCGCCGCCGGCCACGGCCGACCCGACGCGCTCGGCCAGGTCCCAGTCGATCATGCGCGCGTCCTGTCTGCCTCGCTCGTCGGCACCTTGGCCAACTCGGCCAGCGCCGTCTCGCTGCGGGCGGCGACGACCGGAGAGTGGGGCTCGAGATCCAGCGGCGCCCCGAGCGGCTCCTCCATCTCCGTGAAGGCGACGAAGCCGCCGGTCTCGCGCACGATGAGCTGGGCCGCGGCGGCGTCGACGGCCCGGCAGTTGGCCAGCGTCGCCATGCCGTCGACCCGCGTCGCGGCGACCTGGCAGAGCGAGATCGCGATCGAGCCCATGGCGCGCACGCGCCCGGTGACGCCGACGAGCGCGTCGGAGGAGACGGCGAGCCAGCGCGGGTCGGCCGACTCGATCGCGAGGAGCTCGAGCTTGCCGTCCTTGCGGCGGCGCTCGGGCATCGGATCGTCCAGCGGCGCGTCGTTGAGGAACGCCCCGCCGCCGCGGACGGCGCGCCACTCCTCGCCCGGCCCGAGGTCGTAGACGTAGCCGAAGACGACGTCGGCCATGGTCGGGCCGTCGGCGACGGCGACCGAGAGCGCGTGGTGGGTCAGGCCGCGCTTGGCGTTCATGGAGCCGTCGATCGGGTCGATGACGACGAGCACGTCCGGGTCGCCGAAGTCGACGAGGCCGCGCTCCTCGGAGACGGCGGTGAAGCGCGCGCCTTCGCCGTGCAGGCGCTCGAGCTCGTCGAACACGGCGGTCTCGGCGAGCGCGTCGATCACGAGCGTCAGGTCGCCGCCCTCGCCCCGCTCGCCGGTCTCGACGATGCGCTGCGTGCTCGTGGGGTGCTCGCGGAGCACGGCGCGCAGGCCCTCGGCCGCACGGCGGCAGGCGCCCAGCCAGTCGTGCGCGAGGAGGCCGTCGCCGGCCGTCGGAGCGTCTTCCATGTGCCTCATATCCTAGGGGCGTGCCCGTTCCGCCCGGCGACCTCACGCCTGCCCAGCACGCGGTGGTCACCCACCGAGGCGGGCCGCTGCTCGTCGTGGGGGCCGCCGGCACCGGCAAGACCCGTGCGCTCGCCCACCGCCACGCCTGGCTGGCGACGGACGGCGGCGGCACGCCGGAGCAGGTGCTCGCCATCACCGGCTCCGAGGCGGCCGCCGACGCGCTGCGCGGCGACGTGGAGGCGCTGCTGCACCGCGGCTTCGAGGAGCTCGCCGTCCACACCGTGCACGGCTTCTGCGCCCGCCTGCTCCACGACGAGGCGCTGGAGGCCGGCCTGGACCCCTTCGTCTCGCCCGCCACACCGGCGGACCGCCTCGCGATGCTGCTCGAGCGCGTCGACGAGCTGAGCCTGCGCCTGCACGACTTCCGCGGCAACCCCGCGGCGCTCCTGGCCGGCGTCATCGCCCGGATCGACCGCCTCAAGGACGCGATGATCACGGTCGGCGAGTACGCGCGCTGGGCGGCCGAGCTCCCCGTCGGCGACGAGCGGGCCGAGCGCGAGCGCGAGTTCGCCGCGGTCTACGAGACGCACGACCGCATGCTCGCCGAGCAGGGCGCGCTCGACTTCGGCGACCTCGTCCTGCACGCGCACGCGCTCCTGCGCGACCGACCGCACGTGCGCGCGCGGGTCGCCGCCCGCCACCGCCACGTCCTCGTCGACGACGTGCAGGACCTCGAGCACGCCGCGCTGCGCCTCGTCGTCGTGCTCACCGGCGCCGCGGCGGCCGCGGGCGGGCACGGCGCGCTGACCGCCGCCGGCGACGACGACCAGGCGATCCGCCGCCTGCGCGGCGCGGCGACGAAGAACCTGCACGACCTCGCCGCCGAGCTCCCCGGCACGCGCACGGTCCGCCTCGAGCGCTCGCTGCGCAGCGCGGAGCGCATCGCGGCGGCCGCCGGCGCGGTCGTCGCCCCGCTGCCCGAGCGCATCGAGAAGCGCGTCGACGCCCCGGCGGGCGGGACCGTGCGCTTCTGGCGCGCCACGACGGAGCGCGCGCAGGCACAGGCGGTCGCCGCCGACGTCGAGCGGCTCTTCCGCGCCGGCGTGCCCGCCGAGGAGATCGCCATCCTCGTGCGCTCGGTGCGCAACGAGGGCCAGGCGGTCGCGCTCGCGCTCGAGGAGCGCGCCGTCCCGCACCGCCTGTCCGGCGCGACCGCGTTCTTCCAGCGCGCCGAGGTCAAGGACGTCCTGGCGTGGCTGCGGCTGCTCGTCGACCCCTCCGATGCGGGCGCGGTCGTCCGGGCGCTCGCGCGCCCGCCGGTCGAGCTGCGCTCGATCGACCTCGCGCGCTGCGTCCAGATCGCGCGCCGCCGCAAGCTCGACATGGTCAGCGCGCTCGTCGCGGCGACCGAGTCGCCGCAGCTGCCGCCCGAGGCGCGCGAGCGCGTGCTCGGCTTCCTCAAGCTCCACCGCTCGGCCGCCGCCGCCCTGGACACCACGCGCCCGGACCTCTTCGTCCACCGCCTCATCGACCGTCTCGGCCTGCGCCGCCAGCAGCTGTTCGCCGCCCAGGCCGACGTCGTCGAGCGCCTGGTCAGCCTCGCCCACCTCGGCGACCTGGCCGCCGACTACGTGCGCCGCTCGCCGCAGTCGACCCCGCGCGAGTTCGCCCGCTCGGTCGCCGCCGTCGCGGAGGCCGGGCTGCGCGACGAGGAGGGCGGCGAGGTCCAGGTCCGCGCGGGCGCGGTCGCGGTGATGGCGATGCAGGCGGCCGCCGGGCTGTCGTTCCGCCACGTCTTCGTCCTCGGCCTGCAGTCGTCGCGGATGCCCGGGGCTCGCCGGCGCGCCGTGGAGCCCATCCCCGACGTGCTCCTCCACGAGCGGCTGCCGCCGGACACGCGCGCCGCCCACGTCGCGGAGATGCGCCGCCTGCTGCACGTGGCGATGACGCGCGCGTCGGACGGGCTCGTCCTCGCCTACGCGGCGCGCAGCGACCAGGGGGCGCTCCAGCCGCCCTCGCCCTTCGCCGAGGAGGCCCGCGACGCGCTCGGCGCCGAGTGGGAGGACCGCGCCGAGGAGCTCTTCGGACCCGACGAGACCGTGCACGCGACCTATCAGGCGCTGCGCGACGAGCTGCTGCACAGCATCCCGCGCACCGGCTCGCGCCTCGGCGAGCTGCGGCTCGACACCGACCTCGACGTGGCCCACGGGGCGGTGCGCTACCTCGAGCTGCTCAAGCTCGCGGGGCTCATGAACCGCTCCGACGGCCAGTCGGTCGCCGACGTGCTCCCCGGCATCAACGCCGCGATCCTGCGCGCGGCCACCCCGGAGCAGCGCGAGATCCTCCAGACGAGCTCGCTCGACGACCTCCTCATGGACGCCGAGCGCGACGCCCGCGCCCGCGCCGCCGCGATCGCCGCGCGCGACGAGCCGTCGCTCGAGCCGTTCCTGCCGACGCGCGGCGACGGGCTGCTGCTCAGCGCGTCCGACATCGAGACGTACCGGACGTGCCCGCTGAAGTACAAGTTCGCCCGCGTCTTCCGCATCCCGAGCGAGCCGACGGTCAACCAGCGCTTCGGGATCCTCGTCCACCAGGTCCTCGAGCGCTACCACTCCAGCGGCGGGCGCACGCTCGACGAGCTGCTCGGGCTGCTCGAGGCCGGCTGGCGGCGCAGCGGCTTCGGCACCGGCGACGAGGAGCTCCAGCTGCGGGGCAAGGCGGACAGCTCCCTGCGCCGCTACCACGACCGCACGCTCGTCGAGGACGCCGAGCCGCTGTGGTTCGAGAAGTCCTTCCAGTTCAAGCTCGGCGCCCACACGCTGCGCGGCCGTGTGGACCGCGTCGATCGCCTGCCCGACGGCGGCTACGAGCTCATCGACTACAAGACCGGGCGCCCGAAGAGCGCCGCGGCGCTGCGCGAGGACGTGCAGCTCGCGCTGTACGCCGTCGGCGCCCAGGAGGCGTGGGACCTCGACGCCTCGCGGCAGGCCTACCTGTACGTCCTCGACGACGCGAAGGTCCCGCTGCCGACCGAGGACGTCGACCGCGAGTGGATCTCGGAGACGGTCTTCGAGGTCGCCGACGGGATCCTCGGGCAGGGCTTCGAGCCGACGCCGTCCTACGCGGCGTGCTCGATGTGCGACTACCGCATCGCCTGCCCGGCCGCCGAGCGCTGAGCCGCGGCGGCGAGCGCGCGCCGCAGGTCCTCGACGAGGTCCTCGGGATCCTCGACGCCGCACGAC
>JAXDHC010000149.1:0-9961 GCA_034664705.1 Solirubrobacteraceae bacterium | reverse complement strand
CGAAGCTCGTGTCCGTGTCGGGCAACGTCCAGCGCCCGGGCAACTACGAGATCGCGCTCGGCACGCCCTCGCGCGAGATCATCTACGGGCTCGCCGGCGGGCCGCCCGAGGGCCGCGAGGTCAAGCTGTGGTTCCCCGGCGGCTCGAGCTCCCCGGTGCTCACGAAGGACGAGCTCGACCTCCCCTACGACTTCGACACGATGGCCAAGGCCGGCTCGATGCTCGGCTCGGGCGCGATCATCGTGGTCGACGACTCCAACTCGGTCATCGACGTCGCGATGAAGACGGCGAAGTTCTACCGCCACGAGTCCTGCGGCAAGTGCACCCCCTGCCGCGAGGGGACGAACTGGACCGTGAAGATGCTCGAGCGCATCGACCGCGGCGAGGCGACCCCCATGGACCTCGACATCATGGCGTCGGTCCAGGACCAGATCATCGGCAACTGCCTGTGCGTGCTCGGCGACGCGATGGCGATGCCGATCGGCTCGATGATCGCCAAGTTCCGCGGCGAGTTCGAGGAGTACATCGAGGACGCGCGCCGGCGCAACGACCTGCTCCTCACCGAGGAGGCGCCGCCCGAGGCGGTCATCCAGGGAGCGGCGGCGTGACGCACGCAGGCCCGACGCAGCGGGGGCGCGCCTGATGCCCCGCCCCGAGCCGCGCACGGTGACCTTCTCGATCGACGGTCGCGAGGTCAGCGCCCCGGAGAACATCATGCTCGTCGACGGCGCCAAGTACGGCGACGTCGAGATCCCCGTCTTCTGCTACGAGCCCAAGCTCGGCGCGCCCGTGGGCGCCTGCCGCATGTGCCTCGTCGAGATCGAGGGCATCCCGAAGCTGCAGACCGCGTGCTCGACGCCGGTCAAGGACGGCATGGTCGTCCACACCCGGACCGAGCGGGTCGCCAAGGCGCAGGAGGCGGTGGTCGAGTTCCTGCTCGTCAACCACCCGCTCGACTGCCCGGTCTGCGACAAGGGCGGCGAGTGCCCGCTGCAGGACATCTCGTTCGGCTGGGGTGGCGGCCGCTCGCGCTTCATCGAGCCCAAGCCCCACTTCTACAAGCCGCTCGCGCTGTCGCCGCTCATCGCGATCGACCGCGAGCGCTGCATCCTCTGCTACCGCTGCGTCCGCTTCAGCCAGGAGATCAGCGAGGACTACCAGCTGGTCCTGCACGAGCGCGGCGCCCACAGCTACGTCGGCACCTTCGACGGCCATCCCTACGTGGCGCCGTTCAGCGGCAACATCATCGAGCTGTGCCCCGTGGGCGCGCTGACCTCGCAGCCGTACCGCTTCCGCGCGCGCCCGTGGGACATCGAGGGCTCCGGCTCGATCTGCACGCTCTGCCCGTCGCAGTGCAACGTGCAGTTCACGGTGCGCGACGAGCGCGTGCTGCGCGTCCTCGGGCGCGACAACAAGGAGGTCGACGACGGCTGGCTGTGCGACAAGGGTCGCTTCGCCTACCAGTCGATCCACGTCGACGAGCGCGTCACGCGCCCGATGGTGCGCGACGGCGGCGAGCTGCGCCCGGTCTCGTGGGAGCGCGCGCTGAGCGAGGCCGCCTCCGCGCTGGGCCGCGCGAGCGGGCGCATCGGCGCGATCGCCGGCGGCGAGACGACCAACGAGGAGGGCTTCCTCCTCCAGCGCCTCGTCCGCGACGTGCTCGAGTCCCACGATCTCGACTCGCGCGTCGAGGGCGCCCTGCCGCTCGCCCTGCACCGCGCGCTCGGCGCGCCGGCCGTGCAGGCGACCGTCGCCGACCTCGAGTTCGCCCACGCGGTCCTCGTCCTCGACTGCGAGCCCGTCGACGAGGCGCCGATCTTCGACCTGCGCCTGCGCAAGGGCGTGCGCCGCCGCGGGGTGAAGCTCGGCATCGCGTCGAGCCGGCCGTCGTCGCTGGACAGCACCGCGCGCGTGCGCGCGAGGTTCGCCCCGGGCGCCGGCGAGGCGCTGCTCGCCGCCCTCGAGGCCGCGCTGGCCACGGCCGCCGGCGAGCCGCGCCGCGACGAGGTCACGCGCCTCGCCGAGGCGGCCGGCGCCGACGCCGGTGCGCTCCACGCGCTCGCCGACGTGCTCACCACGGCCGGCGAGGACGTCGTGATCCTCTACGGCGAGCGCCTCGTCTCCGGGCCGCGCGGCACGCAGGCCGCGCAGGCGCTGCTCAACGTCGCCGGGCGCCTCGGCCTCACCGCCGGCCGCGACGGCGCGGGCCTGCTGTGCGTGCCGGCCGGCACGAACAGCCGCGGCCTCGCCGAGGTCGGCGTGCTGCCGAACGCCGGCCCGGGCCTGTGCGAGCCGGCGCTCGACGGCCGCGACGCCGCGCAGATCGCCGCCGGCGCCGCCGCGGGCGAGCTCTCGGCCCTGTACCTCTTGCACGTCGACCCGCTGCGCGATCTGCCCGCGCGCGAGAGCTGGGAGGCCGCGCTCGACGCCGCCACCACGGTCGTCGCGCACGCGGCCTTCCTCACCGAGGGCATCCGCGAGCACGCCACCGTCGTCTTCCCGGCCGAGTCGTACGCCGAGAAGGAGGGGACGATCACCCATCCCGACGGCCGCCTGCAGCGCCTGCGCCAGGCGATCGGCCACCAGGGCGAGACGCGCGCGGAGTGGTGGGTGCTCGCCGACCTCGCCGCGCGCCTGGGCCAGGACCTCGAGGTCCTGACCGGCCCGATGGTGACCGCGCAGCTCGCGAGCGCCGTGCCGTTCTACGCCGGCGTGACGCTCGAGGAGATCGGCGGCCGCGGCGTGCGGTGGCAGGAGCGCGAGAGCGTCTCCGGCTACCCGTTCGAGTTCGAGCTCGGCCCGTTCGCGCTCGACCCGCCCCCGGCGGCCGCGACCGAGGACGGCCGCTTCCGCCTGGGCACGTTCCGGTCGGTGTGGGCCTCGACCGAGGTGGAGGTCTCGCCGGCGCTGAAGTTCCTGCACCCGCGCCAGCGGGTCGAGATCTCGCCCGCCGACGCCCAGCGCCTCAACGTCTTCGAGGGCGAGCGCGTCGTCGTCGGCTCCAACGGCACGAGCGTGTCGGGCACGGTCGCCCTGCGCGACGCGGTGCCCGAGGGCAGCGTGTTCCTGCAGCGCTCGATCGCCGACCAGTCGGCCTCGGCCCTGCAGGGCCCGCTCGTCGAGGTGCGCAAGGCATGAGCACGATCCTCCTGCCCATCGCCGACGTCACGTACGTCGAGCCGTGGTGGATGCAGATCCTCAAGTCGATCGTGATCTTCCTCGTCGGCCTGCAGCTGCTGCCGATCATCATCGTCGCCGAGCGCAAGCTCCTCGGGCGCTTCCAGAACCGCTACGGGCCCAACCGCGTCGGGCCGTTCGGGATCCTGCAGCCGATGGCGGAGATCGTGAAGTTCGCCACGAAGGAGCAGTTCCGCCCGCGCACGGCGATCGGCTGGCTGTTCGCGATCGCGCCGGTGATCTCGATCCTCACCGCGGTCGCGGCGTTCGCCATCGTGCCGTTCGGCGACACCGTCGACATCTTCGGGACGAAGACCGGCCTCTACGGCCTCGACACGCAGATCGGGCCGCTCTACCTGTTCGCCTTCGGCGCCGTCGCCTTCTACGGGATCATGCTCGGCGGCTGGGCGTCGGGCTCGAAGTACTCCTTCCTCGGCGCGATGCGCGCCGCCGCCCAGCTCATCTCCTACGAGGTGGCGCAGGGCCTGGCGCTCGTCGGCGTGCTGATGACGGCCGGGACGCTGTCGTTCGTGGAGATCGTCCACGCGCAGCAGGGCATGTGGTACATCGTCCCGCAGTTCGTCGGCTTCATCATCTTCCTCGTCGCCGGCTTCGCCGAGACGAACCGCCCCCCGTTCGACCTCGTCGAGGCGGACGCCGAGCTCGTGCAGGGCTACATGACCGAGTACGGCGGCACGCGCATGGTCGCGTACCTGTTCGCCGAGTACCTGAACGTGCTCGTCATGTCGCTGGTCGTCGTGACGTGCTACCTCGGCGGATGGCTGCTGCCGTTCGGCATCGACCCGCCGACGTGGGTCGACCCGATCGTCGTGCTCGCGAAGGCGTTCGCCTTCGTCTTCTTCTTCATCTGGGTCCGCGCGACGCTGCCGCGGCCGCGCTACGACCAGCTCATGAGCCTCGGCTGGAAGTTCTTCCTGCCGCTGGCGACCGTGAACACCCTCGTCACGGCGGTCATCGTCGTGGCCACCGACAGCTAGAGACCGAGAACTCCTATGCCCTGGCATCCCGGCGACGACGCCATCGTCGTGCAGCGGGCCCCGCAGCCCGGCGGCGCCGGCGGCGTCTACCGCGCCTTCGGCGAGACGCTGCGCGGCCTGAAGACCACGTTCGCCCGCCTCGTCGAGGGCCCGACCACCATCCAGTACCCCGAGGAGAAGACGCCGGTCTACCCGCGCTTCCGCGGCCGGCACCGGCTGCACCGCTTCGAGGACACGGGTCTGGAGAAGTGCGTCGGCTGCTCGCTGTGCGCCGCCGCCTGCCCCGCCGATTGCATCCGCGTCGTCGCGGCGGAGAACACCGCCGAGAACCGCGTGAGCGCCGGCGAGCGCTACGCGGCCGTCTACGAGATCAACCTGTCGCGGTGCATCTTCTGCGGGTACTGCGAGGTCGCGTGCCCGTTCGACGCGATCACCATGGGCCACGACTACGAGATGTCGGACTACAACCGCCGGGACCTCATCTTCACCAAGGAGATGCTCCTGGCCGAGCCCTTCGAGCGGACGCCGCTCCGCGCCGAGGGCGAGTAGGTTTCGGCGCCGCGCATGACCGAAGTCCTCTTCTTCATCGCGGCCATCGGCGCCATCGCGGGCGCCGTCGGCGTCGTCAGCGTGCAGAACCCGTTCTACAGCGTGCTGGCGCTCGTCTCGCACCTCCTGTGCCTGGCCGCCCTCTTCCTCCTGCTCAACGCGGAGTTCGTCGCGGCCGCCCAGGTCGTCGTGTACGCCGGCGCGGTCATGGTCCTCTACGTCTTCGTGGTCGCCTACGTCGGCGCCGCCGAGAGCGCGCACTTCAAGGCGCCGGTCGGCGGCGGCCAGCGCACGCTCGCCGGCCTGTTCGCGCTCGCGCTCTTCGTCGAGCTGTCGATCGCGATCCTCGCCTCGGGCCTGCAGGCGATCGGCACCGGCGGCCCGACCGTGGCCTTCGGCTTCGGCGGCCCCGCCCAGATCGGCCGCGCGCTGCTGACCGACTTCCTGGTGCCGTTCGAGATCGCCTCCTTCCTGCTGCTGATCGCCGCCGTGGGCGCGGTCGTGCTGGCTCGCCGGCGCGGCGGCATCCACGAGGAGGAGGAGCGCGTCAGCGCCATGGCCTTCCTGCGCCCGGCCGGCGCGGGCACGATGGCCGAGGCCGTCGAGGGACGCATCACCGGGCCGGCCGGCCCGTCGACGCTCGGCCGCCCCGCGGGCACGGACGGCGCACCCGCCGGCGCCGGCGTCGCGTCGGAGGAGCCGCGGCCGTGAGCGTCTCGTGGTTCCTCGTCGTCTCGGCGCTCGTGTTCTGCATCGGCGCCGGCGGCGTCCTGACGCGGCGCAACCCGCTCGTCGTCCTGCTGTGCCTCGAGCTGATGCTCAACGCGGCGAACATCGCGCTCATCGCGTTCGCCCGCATGTGGGGCAACGTCGACGGCCAGATCTTCGCGATCATCGTGATGGTGGTCGCCGCCTGCGAGGTCTGCATCGGCCTGGGCCTCGTCGTCGCCATCTACCGCCGCCGCCTTCCCATCGACGTCGACGAGCTGCGGGAGCTGAGTGGATAGATGCAGACCGCCGCGTGGCTCATCCTCCTGTTCCCGCTCGCGGGGACGGTCATCATCGCGCTGGGGTTCAGGGTCTGGCCCGCGCGCGTCGTCGGCGCGATCGGCACGCTGGCCATCGCCGCCGCGTTCGTCGCCACGGTCCTCGTCGCCCTGGACCTCCAGGGTCGCGGCCACGAGGAGCGCCAGGTCGTCTTCAGCGCGTGGGACTACGCGAAGACGGCCGGCGTCGACGCCGAGCTCTCGATCCTGATCGACCCGCTGAGCGTCTTCATGGCGCTCGTGGTCACCGGCGTCTCGACGCTGATCCACCTGTACTCGACGAGCTACATGGCCGGCGACCGCGGATACGCGCGCTTCTTCGCCTACCTGAACTTCTTCGTCCTGTCGATGCTCGTGCTCGTCCTGGCGGGCAACTTCCTCATCCTGATCGTCGGGTGGGCGTTCGTCGGCGCCGCGTCGTACCTGCTGATCTCCTTCTGGTACCGGCGCACGACCGCGACCTCGGCGGGCATCAAGGCGTTCGTCATCAACGTGCTCGGCGACGTCGGCCTCGTGCTGGGGACGTTCTTCATCTTCAAGCACGTCGGCACGCTCGACTTCCTCGGCACCTTCGACAAGGCCGGCGACGTCTTCGCCAAGGGCGACGCCGACCTCACGGCCGGCTGCATCCTGCTGCTCGTCGGCGCCTTCGCCAAGAGCGCGCAGATCCCGCTGCACACGTGGCTCCCGGACGCGATGGAGGGCCCCACCCCGGTCTCCGCGCTGATCCACGCCGCGACGATGGTCACCGCGGGCGTCTACCTGATCGCCCGCATGCACCCGCTGTTCGAGCTGGCCCCGGCGGCCGCCGCGGTGGGGGCGATCATCGGTGCGGTGACGCTGCTCGTGGCCGGCACGATCGGCCTGGTGGTCACCGACCTCAAGCGCGTCATCGCCTACTCGACGATGTCCCAGATCGGCTACATGATCATGGGCGTCAGCGCGGGGGCCTACGTCGCCGGGCTCTTCCACCTCATGACGCACGCCTTCTTCAAGGCGCTGCTCTTCATGGCGGCGGGCTCGGTCATCAGCGCGATGGGCGGCGAGCAGAACCTCGACAGGATGGGCGGCTTCCGCCGCGCGATGCCGTTCACGTTCTTCTGCTTCGTCGTCGGCGGCCTGGCGCTGTCGGGCATCCCGCCGTTCTCGGGGTTCTTCTCCAAGGACGAGATCCTGCTCGTCCTCGGCGAGCAGGGCGGCTGGAAGTGGGCCCTGTACGTCGCCGGCTACATCGGCGCCTTCCTGACCGCCGTCTACACCTGGCGGATGATCTTCCGCGCCTTCTTCGGCGCGCCCGTCCCCCAGGCGCAGGAGCTCGAGCACGGCCACCTCCACCACGCCGAGACGCCGACGAACCCGGCCACCGGCGAGGTCGAGGACACCGACGTCGGCTTCCCCGGCCCCGAGCACCACATCGCCGAGCGCTCGCTGCCGATGGCGGCCGCGATGATCGTCCTCGCGATCGGCTCCATCGTCGGCGGCGTCGTGCTCATCCCGAAGACGACCACGTGGCTGGATGACTTCCTCGAGCCGACGTTCGGCGGCTCGAGCGTCGTCGCCCACCCGTCCGACTCGCTGATCTTCATCGGCCTGGCGCTCGGCGCCGCGCTCGGCCTCGCCGGGATCGCGGTCGCCTACCACGTGTGGGTGCGCCGGCCGGGCCTGAGCGAGCGCGTCCGCGTGCGCTTCGCGCCGCTGCACCGCCTGTTCGTGAACAAGTGGTACTTCGACGAGCTGATCGACATCCTCGTCGTCCGCCCCGCCACCTGGTTCGGCCGCTGGGCCCAGCAGACGTTCGAGCGGATCTTCGTCGGCGGGGCGGTGGACGCCACGAGCGGCGTCGTCCGCGCGGGCTCGGCCGCCGTGCGCGCCGCGCAGTCCGGCTTCCTGCGCGCCTACGCCGCCCTGCTCGTGCTCGGCGTCGTCGGCGTCGGCCTCTACTTCCTCATCCAGAGCGCGTGACCATGCATCTCTCGATCCCCCTCTGGCTCCCCCTCGCCGCCGCCGTCGTCGGCCTGTTCGTGCCGGGTCTCAGCCGCTGGACGATGGTCGCCGGCGCGGCGGCCACGCTCGTGCTCGCGGTCATCCTGCTCGTGAAGTTCGACAACGGCGCCGGGCTGCAGTTCGTCACCGACGAGACCTGGATCGCCGAGCTGGGCATCCACTACAAGCTCGGCGTCGACGGGCTCAACATCTTCCTGATCCTGCTCGCCGCCGTCCTGTTCCTGGCGAGCGCCGTGTGGGCGGCGATGAGCGACTGGGAGCGCCCCGGGCTGTTCTTCTTCTGGTTCGGCCTGGCCGAGAGCGGCGTGCTCGGCGCCCTGATGGCCCAGGACCTCGCGCTGTTCGTGATCTTCTTCGACCTCATGCTCGTCCCGTTCCTGTTCCTGACGGGGGCGTGGGGCGGGCCGAACCGCGTACCGGCGATCCTCAAGCTGTTCATCTACACGCTGGTCGGCTCGCTGCTCATGCTCGCCGCCGCCATCGCGACCGGCGTGCTCGCGCCCGGCGGAGGCACGACGTTCGTGCTGAGCGAGCTCGCGCAGCGGCGGCTGCCGGAGGCCTCGCAGGACTGGATCTTCCTGTTCTTCGCCGCGGCGTTCCTCGTCAAGATGCCCGCGTTCCCGCTGCACGGCTGGATGCCCGACGGCTACCGGGCGATGCCGCTGCCGGTGCTCGCCGTCTTCTCCGGCATCCTCAGCAAGGTCGCCGCGTACGGCTTCCTGCGCGTCGTGCTGCCGCTGTTCCCCGACGCGAGCGTGCAGTTCCAGGACCTGATGCTCGTCATCTCGCTGGCCTCGATCCTCTACGGGTCCGCCATGGCGTTCACGACGACGAACACGCGGCTGATCCTCGGCTACTCGTCGGTGGCGCAGCTCGGCTTCATCGTCCTCGGCATCTTCTCGCTGCAGCCCGAGGGCGCCCAGGGCGCGCTCATCCAGGCCGTCAACCACGGCCTCGTCGTGGCGCCCGCGTTCTTCATCGTCGGGCTGCTCGCGGCCCGCGCCGGTGGCTCGGAGGACCTGCGCGACATGGGCGGCATGGCGTTCCGCGCGCCGGTGCTCACCGCGCTGTTCCTCATCGTCACGCTCGGCATCCTCGCGATGCCCGGCTCGTCGAACTTCGTGGGCGAGTTCCTCATCCTCTTCGGCGTCTTCAAGGCCAAGATCGTGATCGCCATCGTCGCCTCCGCCGGCGTCGTGATGGCGGCGGTGTACGCGCTGCGGATGTTCATCCGCGCGATGCACAACCGCGTCGGGACGAACGTCACGCCGCGCGAGATCACCGTCCGCGACGGGATCGTGCTCGTGCCGCTCGTCGCCGCGATCATCGCCTTCGCCCTGTATCCGCAACTCGCCCTGAAGAAGAGCGAGCGCTCGACCGCGAGCTCGATCGCCGCCGCCCAGCAGGCGCAGGGCGGCCCCCAGCAGGCAGAGGTGACGCCGTGAGCCTGATCCTCCCCCTCGCCCAGGCCAAGGTCGCGGGCCCGCACATCGACTGGGCCGGCCTGTCGCCGCTGATCGCGCTGCTCGGCGGCGCCGTCATCGTCCTGATGCTCGGGCTGCTGCGCTCGCGCGCGGTGCGCGAGACGCTCGTGCCGTTCCTCGCCCTCGCCACCTTCCTGACGGCGATCGGCCTGAGCATCTGGCGGCTCGGCCACCGCGCCGACCTCATCGCGGGCTCGATGCGCATGGACGAGCTCACGGTGCTGCTCACGCTCGTCTTCTGCGCCAGCGGCGCGGGCGCCGTCCTGCTGTCCTGGCGCAGCCTCGCGTCGCGCGAGGCGTCGCACGGCGAGTACTACGCGCTGATGCTGTCGTCGGCGGCCGGGATGTTCGTGCTCGTCGCCGCGCAGAACCTCGTCACCGTGTTCCTCGGCCTCGAGCTGCTGTCGATCCCGCTGTACGTGCTGTGCGCGACGGAGATGCGCCGCGCGACGTCGCTCGAGTCGGGGCTGAAGTACCTCATCATCGGCTCGGTCGGCTCGGCCACGCTGCTCTACGGCCTGGCGTTCGTCTACGGCGCCACCGGCCAGACCGACTACTCCGGCATCGCGCGCCAGCTGGGCGACGTCGTCAACGACCCGCTGCTGCTGACCGGCATCGCGCTGACGCTCGCCGGCATGGGGTTCAAGGCGTCGGTGGCGCCGTTCCACCAGTGGACGCCCGACGTCTACGAGGGCGCCCCGAC
>JAXDHC010000148.1:0-5667 GCA_034664705.1 Solirubrobacteraceae bacterium | reverse complement strand
GACCCGCCGCCGACGCACCCGACGACTATGTCCGGCGCCTCGCCGGCCATCTCCATCTGGGCGATGGTCTCCTGGCCGATCACGGTCTGGTGCAGGAGGACGTGGTTCAGCACGCTGCCGAGCGCGTAGTTGGCCTCGGGGTCCTGCGCGGCGATCTCGACGGCCTCGGAGATGGCGATCCCGAGCGAGCCGGTCGGGTGCGCGGCGTTCGCGCGGCCGGCCTCCGTGCGGTCGGAGGGCGAGCGGTGGACCGTCGCGCCCCAGGTCTGCATCATCGAGCGCCGGTAGGGCTTCTGGTCGTAGGAGGAGCCGACCATGAAGACCTCGCACTCGAGCCCGAACAGCCGGCACGCGAAGGCCAGCGACGATCCCCACTGCCCCGCGCCGGTCTCGGTCACGAGCTTGCGGATGCCGGCCTGCGCGTTCGCGTAGGCCTGCGGCACCGCGGTGTTCGGCTTGTGCGAGCCGGCCGGCGAGACGCCCTCGTACTTGTAGTAGATGTGGGCCGGGGTCTCGAGCAGGCGCTCGAGCCGGCGGGCGCGGTACAGCGGCGTCGGGCGCCAGAGCTTGTAGGCCTCGCGGACCTCCTCGGGGATCTCGACCTCCGGGGCGGTCGAGACCTCCTGCTCGATGAGCGCCATCGGGAAGATCGGCGTGAGGTCCGGCGGGCCGGCGGGCTGCATCGTGCCGGGGTGCAGCGGCGGCAGCGGCTCGCCCGGCAGGTCGGGCAGCAGGTTCGTCCAGTGGGTGGGGATCCGGTCCTCGGTGAGGAGGAACTTCGTCGGCGCGTCGCTCATGGCGCGACCCTAACGGCTGCGCCGCGCCGCGCTGAGCGCGGGCGCTACGCGGCCTCGGCGAGCGAGCGCTGCACGTGGCCGGCGCTCCGGACGCCGGCCGGCCCTGAGGCCGCGGGCGCCACGCGCGGCGGGCCGGCACGCTCGGGGCTGTCGCGATGGACGCCGCCGACGCCGTCGAGTCCGACGAGCGCGACCGTGCGCCCGCCGTCCCGGACCTCGACGATCACGCCCCAGGCGCGCTGATGGGCGCGCACCGCGGCAGTCGGCCACCGACGCCGCAGGCCGGCGATGAGCCGGGCCTGTTCGGTGGTGAGCTCGATCGCCATGGCGCCAGTATCGGCGCCGGCGATGAACCCCCGACGAAGCCTCGATGAAGGGGACCTAAGGGTTGCGCGCCGCTACGCGGGACGGTCGCGCCTGCTCGACTTGTCGACCCGTCCCGGCCGCTGGTACTGCACGCCCGCGCGGAGAGAGGCCTGGACGAGGTTGACCTGCGCGCGATGGACCTCGCGCTGCTTCTTCTCGATGGGCGTGGGGCCCGTGGACATGGGACGCTCCTTGGGTGGCATAGACGTCACCATCGGGGCGCCGGCCGCCGGACCGTCGGGCGCGATGTCGCCCGGCAGGCAGCCCCTGCGAGTGGCATGGAAGGGATGTTCCCCACACCTTTGCCGGCTATGCGCGATGCGCGCCGGGCCTGTGCGGAACGCGTCAGTGGGCGGCGGGCAGCCGGTCCAGAGCGGGCCGCGCGCCCTCCACGAGCCCGCGCAGGAACCGCACGTCGGCCTCGCCGAGGTCCGGTCGCGCGTCGAGCGCGACGCAGCAGAGGACGTAGTCGCGCATCGCGCTGACGTCGACGGCCACGCCGATGTACGCGCGCAGCCCCAGCCGGCGGACGGGCGGCAGCTCGCGGAGCTCGTCGTCGACGGCGGCATCGTGGACGACGCCACCGATCCGGCCCTCCAGCAGCCGCTGGCAGATCGTCTCGCTCAGCGGCGCCGACACGCCGCGCGCGACGCCGGGGATGCGGCCGTTGCTCACCGCCGAGAGCACGACCTCCTGCCCGTCGCGCGCCTCCGAGAGCACGGCGGCGTCCATGCGCAGCTCGTGCTGGGCCATGGCGAGCAGCCGCTCGATCGGCCCGGCGCGGTCGGCGGCGGCCATGGGGCCTTCGCGCGGCCGGACGGCCGAGCGCGGCGGGCCGCCGAGCGCCGTGCCGCATCGCGGGCAGTCTTCGCCGCTGACGCAGTACGTGCGCAGCCCGCACCGGGGACACGAGAGGTAAGGCATCGTCCGAGACGGCTCCCATTGCTCAGACTACCCAGAGCGCTACCCGGAACGCCAGTGCGGGCGGCGCGCGCCCCGCAACGTCCGCAGTTTGGCCTACGCCGGCCCGCCGAACGCCTCGTCGGCGGCGCTGACGCGCAGCTGCTCGAGACGCCGGCGCTGGCGATCCGCCCGGCGCAGCAGCTCCTCGAGGTCCACGCCGTCGAGCAGCGGATCGCCGCCCACGGAGCGCTGGAGAGCGCGCCACAGCGAACGCTTGCCCTCGACGCCGAGCGCGAGGACCTCGAGCTCGACGACGCGGCTCAGCGGCGAGTACCCAGTCAGGCGGCCGTTGCGCTTCAGCCGCCCGCCCTTCTCCGCCAGCCAGCCCGCCCACTCCTTGACCGGGTCGCGGCCGACGCCCAGGCGCCGCATGACGTCGAGCAGCGCCGCGCGGTCCTCGGCGATCTCCGTGGCGGTCTGCTGGAGCGGATCGTGGTACGGCGTGCCGCGGTTGTTGCCGCGGGCGCGCCGCGCGAGCTCCACTCCGGCGGTCGATCCGGCGAGATGGTCGTTGAGGTAGATGGCGAGCAGGCGGCGGTCCACGCCGACGTCATTCCCGGCGGGGCCGTCGCCAAGCGCTCGGCGGCCGGCGGGACGCGCTACGCCGCGCTCAGCGCGACCGGCGCGAGGGGCTTGTCGCCGTTCGTGGCCAGCTCGGCCTCGAAGTCGGCGTCGTCGGCGTGGCCGAAGCCCGCCTCGTCGTGCTCGAGCACCGAGCGCACGAAGATCTCGACGAGCTCGGCGTCGAGCTGGGCGTTCGCGACGCGCCGCAGCTCGGCGACCGCCTCGGCGGGCGACACGGGGTCGCGGTAGGAGTCGCGCGCGGTCATCACGTCGTAGGTGTCGGCGATCGAGATCATGCGCGACAGCAGCGGGATGTCCTCGTCGCTGAGCCCGCGCGGGTATCCGCGCCCGTCGATCCGCTCGTGGTGGGCCAGGATGATGTCGGCGATCTCGTCGTGGCCCTCGAGCATGCGCACGATGCGCGCGCCCTCCTCGGGATGGCGCTTGACGAGCTCCCACTGCTCGTCGTTGAGCTTGGTGTCGCCCTTGAGGATCGCGTCGTCGAGGATGTGCTTGCCGACGTCGTGCAGCAGGCCCGCGGTGTGGACGAGCTGCTGCTCGCGCTCGGAGCACCCGGCGGCTCGGGCCATCGCACGTGCGTAGCGGGCGACCGCGGCCGAGTGGCGCGCGGTCATCTTGTCGTGCAGGTGGATGGAGCGCACGAGCGAGCGCATCGCGCCGAAGTGGCTGCGTCGCAGCCGCTCGTTGGCGGCCACGAGCTCGGTGGTGCGCTCCTCGGCCTCCTCGCGCAGGCGCTCGGCCTCGATGAGGTCGCGCTGCAGGCGGCTGTAGGTCACGGTCAGCACGCCGGCGAAGACGATCACGGCCGGCCCGAGGCGGAGGTACCCGTACACGAGGCCGGCGGTGCCGAGCGCGTGGGCGAGCTGCATGCCGACGAGCGGCTGCCACATCCCGAGGAACTCGAGCGCGCTGCGCCGCCCTCGCATCATGGCGATGAAGGCGACCACGACCGTGCCGTTGACCACCCACGCGACCATGAAGGCAGCGACGACGAGGAGCATCCACCACAGCGAGCCGGCGCGGCCGACGAGCGGCTCCAGCGCCCGCACGAAGAGCCCGGCCGCGAGCGGGAACGCGGCCATGTTCGCCACGTCGATGAGGATGTGCGACAGCGGCTTGCGCCGCTGAACGGCGGCGACCGTCGCGCCGATCGCGGCCGCCGGGGCGGGGCCGAAGACGGCGGCGGTGAGGACGAACACCGGCATCCAGCCGACGGCGTACGTCCCCGACGGCAGCCGGATCTCGAAGCGGTCGGCGATCACCGCGAAGACGAGGAGCAGGGCGAGGACCGACGGCGAGCGCCAGTCGGTCGGCCGGGAGCTGGCCGCGCCCACGGCAACCGCCGCCGCCAGGAGCAGCAACGCGCAAACGGGGACAGCCGAGCGAGCTCGCATCGCACCGCCTTGATCGGACCGGTGGGCGCAGGACTTGAGCCACGGGGGCCCAGGCACCCGCCTGGCGGGGTCGAACCCATCACTTGTCCATGCCCCCCTCAAGGTTCCCGTGCAGCGGGCCGACACTCGGCACCTCCGAGGGCCGGCTGGAGCGAAATCGCGGCCACTGGACGGATGTCCGATTGGACATCGGCGCCAAGCGCGCTTTCATGCGTTCCACACACCGCACGGAAGCGACTTGGGGAAGGATGGGGACCATGGGTTGGAAGTTCGGCTGATCGCCACCACACACACTGCGGGTCGTACGAATGTCGACCGCTAGCGAATGCCCGGCCACCGCGCCGGGCTTTTCGCATTCTTGGGTCGGTACGTCACCCGATCGCCGCGTCGCGCGCTGGGGCTCAAGCGCCCGCGCGTGAATGTCGATGGGCCCCTTGAGAGATGCGCCCGTTCCAGCCGCTGACAGTCCGCGCCTTCCGCCGTCTGGCGACCTCCTACGCCCTCAACGAGCTGGCGTGGGGCTTCGGCACGATCGCGCTGGCCGTCCTCGTCTACGACCGCACCGGCAGCGCCGCGGCCACGACCCTGCTCTTCCTGACCACGACGTTCCTCCCGGCGCTGCTCGCCCCCGCGCTGACGAGCCGCCTGGACCGCCTGCCCGTCCGCCGGGCGCTCCCCGTCCTCTACACGGGCGAGGCCGCGCTCTTCGCGAGCCTCTCCGTGCTGTCGGGCCGCTTCTGGCTGCCGGCCGTGCTCGCGCTGGCGCTCGCCGACGGCCTCCTGGCCATCGTCGGCCGGGCGCTCACCCGCGCCGCCGTCGCGGCCGCCGTCAAGCCGGTCGGGGGCCTCGACGCCGCCAACAAGCTGCTCAACGTCGTCTTCTCCGTCGCGCTCGCCGTCGGGCCCGCCCTCGGCGGGCTCGTCGTCGCCGCCGGCGGCGCGAGCGTGTCGCTCGCGGTCGCGGCCGGCCTCTTCGGGCTGATGGCGCTCACGCTCGCGAGCTGCCGCACCCTTCCGCCCGCGCTCGCGACCGGCGAGGACTCCTGGCGCGACCGGCTGCAGAGCGGCCTGCGCTACGTGCTCGCCCACCGCGCGGTGCGCCGGCTGCTCACCGCGCACGCGGCGACGATCATCGTGGTCGCGGCCGTCGTCCCGATCGAGATCGTCTACGTCAAGGACTCCCTGGGGTCCGGCGACGCCGCGTACGGCCTGCTGCTCGCCGCGTGGGGCGCCGGGACGGTCCTCTCGAGCCTCGCCCTCATGCGGGCGCGCAGCGCCGCGTCGCTGGCGCTCATCCCGTGGGCGGCGGCGACCACGGGAGCCGGGTACGCGCTCATGGCGCTCGCCCCCTCCGTGCCCGTCGCGGTGCTCGGCTGCCTCGTCGGCGGCGCGGGCAACGGCATCTACTACGTGTGCGTCGTCCAGGCGGTGCAGGAGCGCGTCGCCGACGAGTTCCAGGCGCGCGTGATGGGCCTGCTCGAATCCGTCAACGCCGGGTTCCTCGGCGTCGGGTTCGTCCTCGGCGGGCTGGTCACGTCGCTCGCCGATCCGCGCACGGCGAT
>JAXDHC010000147.1:0-6229 GCA_034664705.1 Solirubrobacteraceae bacterium | reverse complement strand
GTCAGGTCGCCGCCCTCCCCCCTCGCCACCGTGGCGTGCGGCTCCCTCGGGTTGTTGTGGAACGCCGGTGTCGTGTACGTCTGGTCGGAGACCACGGCGGCGGACGCGAGCGCGGCCTCGGGGTCGCCCTGCTCGGTGTCGGTCGGGAAGCCCGGGTTGACCTTCTCGGGCCGGTAGAGCTTCGGATGGTCGCGGCGCAGGAGCACGTCGTGGGGGTCGGCGCCGTACTCGACGACGACCAGCGCCGCCGCCTCGCGGGCGGCCTCGAGCGTCTCGGCGATCGCCACGGCGACGATCTGGCCGCGGTAGGCCACGTCGCGGGACTGCAGCACGGCCAGCTCGCCGTCCGGCACGCGCTCCAGGCGCGGGGCGTTCTCGTGGGAGATCACGGCGAGCACGCCCGGCACGGCGAGCGCCCGGCTGGGATCGACGGCGAGCACCTCGCCCTTGGCGACCTGCGACTGGACGATCCAGCCGTAGGTCACGCCCTCGACGCGGTGCTCGTAGGCGTACTCGGCCTGCCCGGTGACCTTCTCGCGGCCCTCGACGCGCGCGAGCGAAGCGCCGACGGCGTGGGTGAGCGTGCCGGCCATCAGGCCTCCTCGCAGAGATCGGTGAGCGTGCGGACCAGCAGGTTGCGGGCCAGCGGGACCTTGAAGGCGTTGTCGCGCAGGGGGCGCGCCTGCGCGAGCTCGGCGTCCGCGGCGTGCAGGAACGCGGCCTCGCCCGCGGGCCGGCCGCGGAGCGCCTCCTCGGCGCGCTCGGCTCTCCACGGCGCGTGCGCCAGGCCGCCGAAGGCGATGCGGCAGTCGCGCACGGTGCCGCCGGCCACGTCGACCGCGGCGGCGATCGAGACGACGGCGAACGAGAACGACGCGCGGTCGCGCACCTTCACGTAGGTCGAGCGGCGGGCGAGCGAGAGCGGCGGCAGGTCGACGGCGGTGATGAGGTCGCCGGGCGCGAGCACGGTGTCGCGCTGCGGCTCGTCGCCGGGAAGGCGGTGCAGGCCCGGGATCGGGACGGTCCGGTCGCCCGCGGGACCGGTGACGAGCACCTCGGCGCCGATGGCCGCCAGCGCGACGGCCATGTCCGACGGCTGCGTCGCCACGCACGCCTCCGAGTGGCCGAGGATCGCGAGGTTGCGATGGTCGCCCTCGCGCGCGGGGCAGCCCGAGCCGGGCCGGCGCTTGTTGCACGGCTTCGAGACGTCCTGGAAGTAGCCGCAGCGGGTGCGCTGCAGCAGGTTGCCCCCGACCGTCGCGAGGTTGCGCAGCTGGCCCGAGGCGCCCGACAGCAGCGCCTTGGCGAGCAGCGGATAGCCCTCGCGCACGGCCGGGTGGGCCGCCAGGTCGCTGTTGCGCACGCCCGCGCCGACGCGCAGCCCGCCGCCGGGGCGCTCCTCGATGCGGCCGAAGGGCAGCCGCGAGACGTCGACGAGCCGCTCGGGCGTCTCCACGCCGAGCTTCATGAGGTCGACGAGGTTCGTGCCGCCGGCGAGGTACATGGTCCCCGGCGCGGCCACCGCGGCGACGGCGCTCGCGGCATCCGCCGCGCGCTCGTACGCAAACGGCCTCATCGCGCCACGTCGGCGATGGCCGGGACGATGTTGGCGTAGGCGCCGCAGCGGCAGAGGTTGCCGCTCATCCGCTCGCGGATCTCGTCGTCGCCGAGCGCCGGCGCGGCCGTGAGGTCGGGCGTGATCGCGCTCGGCCAGCCCTGGCGCGCCTCGTCGATCATGCCGACGGCGGAGCAGATCTGCCCCGGCGTGCAGTAGCCGCACTGGAAGGCGTCCCGGTCGATGAACGACGCCTGGAGCGGATGCAGGTCGTCGCCGTCGGCGAGCCCCTCGACGGTCGTGATCTCGGCGCCGTCCTGCGTGACGGCGAGCACGAGGCAGGCATTCGCGCGCCGCCCGTCGAGCAGCACCGTGCAGGCGCCGCACTGCCCGTGGTCGCAGCCCTTCTTGGCGCCCGTGAGCCCGAGCTGCTCGCGCAGGGCGTCGAGGACGGTCGCGCGCGTGTCGATCGAGAGGCGGTGCTCGGCGCGGTTGACGCGCAGCGTGACGTCGGCGTGGTGGATCGCGGTGGCCATGCGGTGGCAGCTACCCGGATCGGCCCGGGCGAACCACCTCGCGCTCCCTTCTGGCGCGGGACGCGCATCCGCGTGAAAACCGGCGTCGAGAGGCGATGCGACGAAGGTCGCACGTGCAATGCGAGTTTCGCCATTGACGATCCCGCGCCGGGCGCTACGCTGCGCGGGTCGTTGTGACCAGCCGAACGCCCTCCGTCCCAACGGAGGGCGGCGGGGGAACCAGAGGCCACCTCGGTGGCCAGGGGCGAATCGTCGGTGCAAGCCGACGTAGCGCGGCCCTTTCGCGCGAGCCCGACAGCTAACCCCGTAGGCACGAAAAAGGGGGTTGTCTGTCGTGTCGCTGTCTCTGCAGCGTTGCCGCCGTGCTGGGATCCCGGTCCTCGCCATGGCCGCGTTCGTCCTCGTCGCGGCGGCCAGCGCCGCCGCCGCATGCGCCGGCGCGGACATCCGCCAGGATGGTCAATCGGCGCGCCAGTACGCGGGCGCCGTCCAGTGCCTGCTCAACGAGCAGCGCGCCCAGGCGGGCCTCCCGCCGCTCGTCTCCGACCGGCGCCTGACGCGCGCGGCCAGGCGCTTCTCCGCGGCGATGGTCCGCAAGCGCTTCTTCGACCACGTCTCGCCGGAGGGCTCCACCGTCGGCCAGCGCGTCCGCCAGGCCGGCTTCTCGGGCGGCGCGCTCGGGGAGACGATCGCGTGGGGATCGGGTGAGCAATCGACCCCGGCGGCGATCGTGAGCGGGTGGATGGGCTCGCCGGGCCATCGCTCGATCATCCTCGACGGGCAGTTCCACCGGGTCGGCGTCGGGGTCGCGCCCGGCTCGCCGGCGGGGACGGGCGGGGCCACGGTGACCGGCGACTTCGCGGCCTGAGGCGTCCGAGACGTTCGACACACGGCATGGTCGGGCGCGACGATCACCCCGTGCCCGATCACGCCGTCCGCCGCCCGACCGCCATCCGCGGGCGGGCCGCGGCCGCCGGCTGAGACGGCGGCCGGCCGCTCAGCCCGGGCGCCCGACGCCCGCGGCGAGGAACGCATCCGCCCGGCCGGCCGCGACCTCGACGACCGACCGCGCGGCCAGGCACGTGCGCATCCGCCGCGCCGGGACGTCGCGGTCGACGCGCACGACGGCGCCGCGGACGTCGAGCCACACGAGATCGAGCGCGAAGCGCATCCCGAAGGTGTGCACCGACCGCGTGCGGTGGATGCGCAGGCCCTCGTCGGGCCCGATGGCGTCCAGGCCGGCCAGGCCCCGGCGCCGCGCGTTCCACCGCGTGGCCTCCGCGACCCGCAGACCGCTGGGCAGCTCGCGGGCGGGAAGGGCGGCGAGGCGCGGGGTCGGTCGCACCGGAGGGGGCGGCCTACTCCACGTCGCGACGGCGGTCGAGCAGCGCCGCGACGACGCAGAACGCGACGGTCCAGCCGAGCAGCAGCAGCGTCGCCGGGGCGAGCGCCATCTGATCGTCGCCGCCCTGGCCGACGCGGCCCATCAGGACCCCGGGCAGCTCGTCGACGACGTCGCTGCTGACGAGGCCGATGAGCGACTCGAGGATCGTGATCCATACGAGGATCCCCACGACGGCCCCGACCTGGTTGCGCACGAGCGTCCCGAACGCCACGCCGAGCGCGGCGGCGAGCACCGTCGCGAGCACGCCGCCGACGGCGACCTCGGCGTAGTCGCCGCCGGTGAGGCCGGGCCCGGCTCGTCCGCTCAGCAGCGGGATGCCGACGACGAAGGCGACGAGGAGCATGAACGCCGCGAAGAGGAGCGCGGTCAGCGCGTAGGCGGCGACCCGCGCGAGGAACAACCGCACCCGGTCGGGGGCGATGAGGACCGCGGGGGCGAGCGTGCGGTGGCGGAACTCGCCGGTCGCGCCGACGGCCCCGAAGAGCAGGAGCACCGTCGACACGCCGCTGCCGAAGCTCAGCGCCGTCCGCTTGTCGTCCGCGGTCGAGGGGTCCCCGGCGAGGATCGAGATCAGCACGCCGGCGAGGACGAGCAGCACGGCGGCGAGCCCGAAGCCCAGCGCGGTCCGCGTGGTGCGCACCTTGATGAGCTCCCCGGCGACCAGGCGCCTCATGGCGCCTCCGGCGCGGCGAGGGCGCGGCCGCCGGCGGGGGCGTCCGACGTCAGGGCGAGGAACGCCTCCTCGAGGGACGTCGCGCGCGGGCTGAGCTCGTGCAGCGGGATGCCCGCGGCGAATGCGATCTCGCCGACGCGGGCGGTGTCCGGGGTCTCGACGACGAGCTCGCCGGCGACGGCCTCGGTCGCGTGCAGGCCCTCGCCCTCGAGTGCCGCCCGAAGCTCGGCCGGCCGCGGCGTGCGCACGAGCACGCCGGCGCCCGCGGTCAGCCGCGCGACGGGGCCCTGCTCGACGAGCCGGCCGCGGTGGATGACCACGACGTCGTCGACGGTCTGCGCGACCTCCGCGAGCACGTGGCTGGAGACGAGCACCGTCCGGCCCTCTCCGGCCATGCCGCGCAGGAAGTCGCGCAGCCACCGGATGCCCTGCGGGTCCAGGCCGTTGGCCGGCTCGTCGAGGACGAGCACGCGCGGGTCGCCGAGCAGGGTCGCCGCGAGGCCGAGGCGCTGGCGCATGCCGAGCGAGTACTTGCCGGCCCGGCGCCCGGCCGCGCCCTCGAGCTCGACGAGGCGCAGGACCTCCTCGACACGCGAGCGGGGCAGGCCGGCCATGGCCGCCAGCGCGCGCAGGTGCTCCCGGCCCGAGCGGCCCGGGTGCGCCCCGGCGATCTCGAGGTTGGCCCCCACGGTGCGCGCCGGCTCGGCGAGCTCGACGTAGTGACGCCCCTCGATCGTCGCGTCCCCCGCGGTCGGGCGGGCGAGCCCGAGGACCATGCGCAGCGTCGTCGTCTTGCCGGCGCCGTTGGGCCCGAGGAACCCGGTGACCGAGCCCTCGCGGACCCGGAAGGACAGGTCGTCGACGGCCGTGACGGCGCCGTAGCGCTTCGTCAGGCCGACGGTCTCGATCGCCGCGGCGCCGGTCACGCCGGGAACCGTACTCAGGCGCCGCGGCCGGGGGTCAGCGCCCCCGCGGGCGCGTCGCCGGCGGCCACCGCGCGGATCGCGTCGGCCACGCGGCGCACCAGCTCGTCCTCGGCCTCGGCGCTCGCGTACGCCGCGTGCGGCGTGACGATGAGGTTCCTCGCGCGCGGCGCCGGATGGTCCGCCGTGGGCGGCTCGACCGGGAGGACGTCGAGCGCGGCCCCGCCGAGCCGGCCGTCCTCGAGCGCGCGCACGAGCGCATCGAGGTCGACGAGCGCGCCGCGGGCGGTGTTGACGAGGTAGGCCCCGCGCGGCATGCGCGCGAGCTGGGCGGCGCCGATGAGGCCGGCCGTGGCGCCGGTCAGCGGCACGTGCAGCGTGACGGCGTGGCAGGCGCCCAGCAGCTCGTCCAGCGCCGCGGGCCGCGCGCCGGCGTCGGCGATCGCGGCGTCGCCGGCCAACGGGTCGCTCGCCCACACCTCGAAGCCGAGCGCGCGCGCTCGCGCGATGACGGCCCGCCCGATCCGCCCGGCGCCGACCACGCCCAGGCGGGTGGCGGAGACACGGCGCAGCGGCCCGGCCGCGTCCGCGCTCCACCCGCCGGCGCGCACGTCGCGGTCCAGGGCGACGACGCCGCGGACGAGCGCGAGCAGCAGCGCGATCGTGCTGTCGGCCATCTCCTCGACGCAGTAGTCGGGGACGTGGCAGGCCCACACCCCGCGCCGGCGCGCCGCGCCGACGTCGAGGTGGTCGAAGCCGACGCTCGGCGTCATGACGAGCCTCACGCCCGGCAGGCGCTCGAGCTCGGCCTCGGCGACGGGCGTGCCCCAGGTGACGACGGCGATCACGTCGTCGCCCTCGAGCGGGTCGCGGAGGGCGTCGACCGCCACGCCGGCGCCGTCGAGCAGCGCGCGCACGCGGTCGAGGTCGAGGACCGGATCGATGAGCGCCTTCATGCCCGCCATCCTCGCGCCCGGGCCGCCCACGGGGGCGCCGCGCCGTAGCCTGCCGGGCGTGACCATGCCCCTGGCGAGCTTCGGCGACTGGGTCCGCGACCTCGTGTCGACCGGCGGCTATCCCGCCCTCGTGCTCCTGATCCTCGTCGAGAACCTGTTCCCGCCGATCCCCTCGGAGATC
>JAXDHC010000146.1:0-8555 GCA_034664705.1 Solirubrobacteraceae bacterium | reverse complement strand
ATGCACGACTTTCGTGTGCGAAGCGCGCGCGAAGCTCCACCCGCGTGTCCGGCGGCTGACGGCGAGCGGGGAAGGAGAGGGCGGCCGGTCGCGGCCGCGCCGGACGCTCAGACCGGGGGGAGCGCTCGGCGTGCGCGCTTTGCGCGGTACATGGCGTGGTCGGCCGCCCGCAGGGCGTCCTCGGCCTGGAGCTCGGGGCCCAGTGCGGCGACGCCGATGCTCGCCCGCGCGACGATCGCGATGCCGTCGACCACGATGGGGTTTCGCTGGAGCTCGCCCTCCAGGCTGGCGGCGACCTCCACGGCACGCGCGGTGCCGGCGTGGGGGAGGAGCACGGCGAACTCGTCGCCGCCGAGGCGAGCGACGACGTCGCTCCCGCGCAGGCGCGTCTTCAGGAGCGTCGCGACATGGGCGAGCAGCTGGTCGCCGGCGTGGTGGCCGAGCGTGTCGTTGACCTGCTTGAAATCGTCGAGATCGAGCAGCAGCACGGCGGCCTCCTCGCCGTGGCGGCGGGTGCGGCGCAGCTGCTGGACGAGCTCGCCCTCGAAGAAGCGCCGGTTGTGCAGGCCGGTGAGGTCGTCATGGGTGGCCAGCGCGCGCAGCTCGGCCTCCATGCCCTTTCGCTGCGAGATGTCCTGGACCTGGGAGACGAAGTGCAGCGGCCGTCCGGCCGGGTCGCGCACGAGCGACACGGACAGCGACGTCCAGACGATGCTGCCGTCGGCGCGCAGGCAGCGCTTCTCCATCTGGTAGGAGGACCGCCGGCCGTGGAGGACCGCCTCGCGGCACTCGACGTCGGCGGCGAGGTCGTCGGGGTGCGTCATGTCCTGGAAGCGCTTGGCCAGGAGCTCCCCGCGCGAGTAGCCGACGATGGCGCACAGCTCGTCGTTGACCCGGAGGACGGCGCCGTCGGGCGCGACCAGCGCCATGCCGATCGCGGCACCGTCGAACGCGGTGCGAAACTGCTCGTCGGCGACCGTGCGCGCGGCCTCCGCGGCCTTGCGGTCGGTGATGTCGCGCGCGGCGGCCTGGACGCCCTGGAAGTGGCCGTCGGCGTCGCGCAGCGCCGAGTAGCGCATCTCCATCCAGATCCAGTCGCCATCGGCGCGGCGCATGCGGGTTTCGCTGACCTGCTCCGGCGCGCCGGCGGCGAGCCGGGCGCGCAGCGACGCGTGCGCGGCGAGGTCGTCGGGATGGCAGAAGTCGGTGACGGGCAGGCCGACGATCTCCTCGGGCGGCCAGCCATAGATGTGGGCGCACGACGGCGAGATGTAGCGGTAGACGGCCTCCGTGTCCGTGCGGCTGACGACGTCGCTCGAGTGCTCGGCGAGGTCGCGGTACTGCTGCTCGCTGAGGGCCAGCGCCGACTCCGTGCGTCGCTGCTCGGTGATGTCGCGGCAGATCACGAGGCCGCCGATGACGTCGCCGCGGAGCTCGATCGGCGCGACCTGGAGGTCGTAGGCGCGCGCGGGGTCGGAGCTCTCGTGGGTGAAGGTCGTTCGCCGGCCGTCCAGCGCCGCCCGGTAGGCCGGCTCGATCCGCTCGAGCAGCGGTCCCGGCAGCAGCTCGCTGACCTGGCGGCCCTCGAGCTCGTCGAGCGCGCCGCCGCGTGCGGACAGCGCCGCGCCGGCGCTCAGGACGACGCGCAGCTCGCGATCGAAGACGACCACGCTGAGCTCCGGCAACGCGGCGAGCGCCAGGACGGCCAGCTCGCCGGTCGACAGCAGCGTCGCCAACGGCTGATCTGGGACGGAGGTCGCGTCGGAGCGCCGGAGCACACCACCGTCATCGGCATCACGCCCCAGATCTGAACCTGCGATGCGTGGCGGCCCCGCCCCCGACCGCGCCGCGCGCGTGCGGCCCCGCGCAGACCGCGTTAAGACCATTGGCGGATCGCCCGGCACGAACGCCGCAGCCATGTACGCGGCATCGGCGCATGTGAGCGCCGCCGCCGCTCGCCACAGTTCGGCGACGAGCGCGAGCCTCAACGGATCGACGGAGTGCGAGAGACATGGCGGCAGAGCAGACACGCCGGGATGAGCCCGGCCTTCGACTGGCGCGGCTTCCGCGCCAGAAGGGGATCGGCGCGATGTGGCAGGTCGTCGGCGAGCCCTTCCGCGTGGTGCCGCTGGACCTGGCCTGGCTCGTCGTCGGCGCCGGCGACGACGCGCAGCGGGTGCTCGCGCGTCACGACCTCCTCGCCCGGAGGTTCCCGACGCGAGCCGCCGCGGTCAGCGCGCTGAGCAGCGCGCTGGAAAGCGAGCGAGCACGTGACGACGACGCCTCGTTCAGGCGTCCGCGGTAGGTCGGGTCTGCAGCCGGACGCCACATCGGTCGTGCGCCGCGTGATCTCGCCGAGCATGGCGGATGCGCCGCGCCGTCGCGACGTTGGCTTCCTAGACTCTCCGGGTGACTCCTCTCGATCTCGACCCGGACCAGTTGCTCTCGACCACGCGCGCGGTGCGCAAGCGACTGGACTTCACCCGGCCGGTGCCGGACGATCTCATCCGTGAGTGCGTGGCGCTGGCACTGCAGGCGCCGTCGTCGTCCAACGTGCTGACCATGCGGTTCGTGGTGGTGACCGACGCGGAGAAGCGGCGCGCGCTCGGTGAGGTCTACCGCCAGTGCTACGCCGACTACCGGGAGTCCCCCTCGTACGCGGGGCGGCAGGTGAAGCGCGACGCGGCCGGCCAGGCCCAGCAGGCCCGGGTGGCCGAGTCCGCGGACTTCCTCGGCGAGCACCTGGGCGAGGCGCCCGTCCTGGTGCTCGCCTGCAACGAGGGCCCCAGCCGCGAGGCGGCCGTGGCGGGGCAGGGCAGCGTGCTGCCCGGGACGTGGAGCTTCATGCTGGCCGCCCGGGCGCGCGGCCTGGGAACGTCGTGGACGCAGTTGCACCTGTCCCGCGAGCGTGAGGTCGCCGGCCTGCTCGGCATCCCCTACGACACCGTCGCGCAGGCGGTGCTCACGCCGGTGGCCTACACGAAGGGCACGGACTTCAAGCCGGCGCGGCGCCCCGCGCCGGAGGAGGTGATCCACTGGAACGGCTGGTGACCAACGGCTCGCAGCCGACCGGGCCCGGCCGGACGCGCATCCGCGTCTGGCCCGCCGCTGGAGGTGCTGAGCGCGACGTGTGCTACGTCTGCCGCGGGCGACACCTCGCCGGCGCGGCGGGGCCGCCGGACGCTCGCGCCACCCCGACCCGTAGGCTCAAGGAGTGTCGCTGCCCTCGGAGTCTCCCGCGCCGCCCCGTGCCCGCCTGGCCTGAACATCGGAACACGTCACCGCCGCAGCCCTCGGGGCCGCGGTACAGCGCCCGGGTCGCGCTGAGCTGTGAGCGCGGCCACGCGCCCGGACCGGTGCTCCACGCTCTGCAGCAACTGAGCTCCGTCATCGACGACCGGCTCCGCAACGACCTCGGTGGCGGGTATGACCGCCACAGCGCGGAGTCCGTCGGCACCGACAAGCTCACGGTCACCTTCACGCTCCGCGCCGCCACGCATGCGGACGCCATCCGCGCGGCCGGGCTGGCCGCCGGGACGCTCGCCGAGCTCCTCACCGAGCACGCGGCTGCCGTGGACCTCTCGGGCGTCGCGCTCGTCGTTCGCGCCCAGTAGACCACCCCAGCGCCGCCGACGCAGCGGCGAGACGTGCTGTCGTGGGGGGGCGGGCCGCACCCCATCACGCATGGTGGCTCCTTCCTGGCGATCCGGAGGCAGGCGACACTCCGGGAGTCAGCACACCGACCGTCGCGCCGTCGTCCCGGCGACCGAGAGAGGACCACCGATGAACGAAGAGGGCCGATCGGCTTATCCCCTGCAACTGACCGGAACGCTCGATCCTGGGGTGAGCCGCTGGCAGTGGCTCGTGAAGTGGCTGCTGTTGGTTCCCCACGTGATCGTGCTCGTGTTCCTCTGGACCGCGAGCCTCGGTCTGACCGTGGTGGCGTTCTTCTCGATCCTGTTCACCAGGCGCTACCCGAGAGCGATCTTCGACTTCAACGTGGGCGTGATGCGCTGGAGCTGGCGCGTGGGGTTCTACTCGTACAGCGCGCTGGGTACCGATCGCTACCCGCCGTTCACGCTGGCCGACGTGGAGGACTATCCCGCGCGGCTTCAGGTCGACTATCCGCAGTCGCTCTCGCGCGGACTCGTGGTGGTGAAGTGGTGGCTGCTGGCGATCCCGCACTACCTCGTGCTCTGCGTCTTCCTCGGCGCGAGCGGCGGTGGCCTGATCGGGCTCATGGTCTTGATCGCGGCCGTCGCGCTGCTCTTCACGGCCCGCTACCCGCGATCCATCTTCAGCTTCGTCATGGGGATGAATCGCTGGGTCTTCCGCGTCACGGCGTACGCGCTGCTGATGACGGACGCCTACCCCCCGTTCCGCCTCGACATGGGCGAGGCCGAGCCTGACCCCGACGCGATCGCCGACGGAGTCGTCTCGCCCACGCCTGCTGCCGGGCTCGCATAAGAGCCAGCGGGCGCGCGAAGCCAAGATCCGTACGGGACCCGGGGCACTCCTGAAGGTGGGGGTGCCCCGGCTCGTGCGAGGACCGTGGCCTCGCGACGAGCAGCCCTGCGTCCGTCAGGCCTCAACCTGCGCGGCCGGCGTGCCGATAAGACCCACGGGTCCCACTGCCGGCGTCAGCCCGAGAACGGCGCGCCGGCCCGAGCACGGAGGGACGATGGACTTCACCGCTGAGCGGCAGCACGAATCCGACGGGACCGTCCGCCTGATACTGCACGGGGAGATCGACGTGGCGGCTCGCGATGTCCTGCGGCGGGTCCTCGAGGCAGAGCGCCGCGCGCGCACGCCGGTCCTCGTGGTTCTCGACCAGCTCGATTTCCTCGACTCGAGCGGCATCGCGGAATTGCTCGACGCGCGGCGGCAGGCCCTCGCCGAGGGGGTGCGGTTCGCCGTCACGCCGGGTACGGGGCACGTCCGCCATGTGCTCTGGGCCTCCGGCGTTCTCGCGCATCTGTGCGGCGGGCGCGAAGGTCCCGACGCTCGCCTGGCTCTCCACTGACGCTGAGCAGCGGAGCGACCATGGGCGTCCCGGAGCGGCCCGAGCGCCAAGGCGGATTGGACCTGACTGTGAGAGCGGCGTACGGTGGGCCCTACAGTTCGATCCGCCGCCGGAGGGGCTGCTCTTCACCGTGTGCGAGAAACCGCCTGTCGCGTTCATCCGGCTTCTCCTCCCAGGGCGTGGGGCCGCTGGGAGCCGTGGCGGAGACGCCGGGCCATGACCGGCGCCGGCTTCGTCGGACTCACGGCTCTGGGCATGGAGCAGGTCGTCAATCAGATGCCTGGCGGCGTGGCGATCATGGAGGCGGAGTCGGGTCGGATCGTCTACACGAACGCTCGGGCGCGCGAGCTGGTCGACTGGCTCGGCAAGACCATGCCGGCGGAGTTGAGCGACGAGTTCGAGATCTTCCATCTGGACGGCCGGCCGTATCGGAGACGGGAATGGCCGGTCGTGCGTTCGATGACCTCCGGCGAGCATGTCGTCGACGAGGAGTACTTCTCCGTGCTCCCCGACGGAGGGCGCCTGATCATCCGATGCAGCGCTTCCCCGGTCTACGACGAACGCGGGCAGATCGTGGCCGGCGTCCTGGTCATGAACGACGTCACCGAGCAGAAGCGCGCCGAGGGCGAGCGCACCTACCACGCCGATCTGCTCGAGCACATGCAGGACGCGGTGCTGGCGACCGACGACCGGTTCGTGCTGACCGCCTGGAACAAGGGCGCCGAGGAGATGTTCGGCTGGACGGCGCAGGAAGCGGTGGGCCGTCCGGTCTATGAGGTGCTTCCTCAGGACTACAGCGATGAACAGCAGGGCGAGGAGCTTCTGGAACTGACCCGGACCGGCCGGTGGCGCGGTGAGCGGGTGTGGTCTGCCAAGGACGGCACGCCGGTCTTCGCCGAGGGCCTCACGGTCGCCGTGCGTGGCGAGCACGATGAGACCATCGGCTACCTGTGCATCATGCGCGATGTCGCCGAGCGCGACCGCGCCGAGGAGGAGCGCGAGCGGTGGGCGCGTCAGCAGGCGGGCGTCGCCGACCTGGGCCTGCGTGCGTTGGCCGCGGCGGATCTCCAGGCGCTCATGGACGAGGCGTGCGCCTTGGTGGGTCGAACGCTGGACGTCGAGCTGGCCAAGGTCTCCGAGGTGGTGGGGGCCGGGGAGGAGCTCTTGATCCGTGCCGGGACGGGCTGGCGCGATGGGGTCGTGGGCTTCTGCAGCGAGCCGGCCGGCCGGGGCTCGCATCAGGGCTACACGCTGCTCGCCGGCGGGCCGGTGGTGGCGGAGGACCTTCTCGCCGAGGAGCGCTTCCGGCCTGGCGCGGTCGAGGTGGAGCACGGCGCGGTGAGCGAGATCGGCGTCGTGATCGAGGGAAGGGACGAGCCGTTCGGCGTGCTCGCGGCGCTGAGCACCCGGCCCCGGGCCTTCTCCGCGGGTGACGCGAGCTTCATGCAGGCCATCGCCAATGTCCTGGCCGCGGCGGTGGAGCGCGCGCGCGCGGCCCAGGCCATGGATGAGATCCGCGAGTCCGAACGCAGCCGGATCGCCCGAGATCTCCACGACGAGGCGCTGCAGGAGCTGACCGACGCGCTGGTCCAGGCCGATGGCGGCGCGTCGGCGGGGCTGCCCGCCGATGCCGCCGAGCGGCTCGCGTCGGCGCTGCGGCGCGCCGCGCAGCAGCTGCGCGCCGCGATCTACGACCTGCGGCTCGCCGAGCACGAGAGCCGCCCGTTCCCCGAAGCGCTCGGCGCCCTGGTCGCGGTGCACCGAGCCCTGGCCGTCGACTGCGAGATCCACCTCGACGCCGCCGCGGCCATCCCGACCGGGCCGGTCCGCACCCGCCAGACCGAGATTCTGCGCATCGTCGGGGAGGCGCTGACGAATGCGCGGCGACATTCCGGGGCGCGCCACATCGGGGTACGCGCGCGTGGGGGCATCGGCGGCTTCCGGATCGCGGTCACCGACGATGGCCGTGGATTCGATCCGGCCCGCGAGTCTTCCGGCGCCGGCACCGGTATACAGGGAATTCGCGAGCGGGCCGCGCTCCTCGACGGGACCCTCGACATCCGCAGCTCGCCGGGGGCCGGCACGGCCGTCCGCCTGCAGCTCGGGCGGCCGGACGACGACGAGGGGGCCGCGCACCCGGCACGCATCCTGCTGGTCGAAGATCACATGGCCGTACGCGAGGCCATCGCGGGGATGTTGGAGCGCGAGCCCGATCTCACCGTCGTCGCGCAAGCCGGATCGCTGGCGGAGGCGCGCGGGATGCTCCGGGACGTGGATGTCGCGGTCGTCGACCTCGGTCTCCCCGACGGGGACGGCACGGAGCTCATCCCCGAACTGCGCGACGTCAACCCGTGGGCACACGCGCTGGTGCTGAGCGCCAGCCTCGATACGGGTCAGCTCTCGCGAGTCGCAGACGCCGGTGCGGCGGGGGCGCTCGACAAGACGGCCCACCTCGATGAACTCGTGGACGCAGTCCGGCGACTGCACCTCGACGACGTCCGCCGACCGAGTGAGCTCGGCGGCCGGCGCACGGCCGCCTCGCTGCCGAACCGCGGCTCGTCGTCGGGTCAAACCGGGTGACGACCGGGTAGGTTTCCGCCATGGCTCGACGACCGCTCACTGAGGCAGCCGCCCTCAAGCAACTCAAGACCGTCGGCGGGAAGCTCGCGGCGGGGGCAAGCGGCAAGAAGCGCCTCGCCCTCCTTCGCCGTCAAGCCGACCTCGGAGATCAGCGCGACGCCGCGGCGGACAAGGCACGCAGGGCCAAGTAGACGGTCAGCACGGCGGACAGCACGAGCGCTGTCGTGAGGCAGCCGGGTCCGCATCCGTGGATGCGGACCCGGGCATGATGGTGCAGCCGGCGGCCTCCCGTGAAGGGAAGGCCGTGGGATCTACCGGTCGTTGTCCTCGGCGTCGTAGGGGTCGCGGCTGCCGGACTTCGCCAGTCCGCGGGAGACCATGTAGCCGACGGTGAGGATCGTGGCGTACAGCCAGACCTGCTTGGCGCCGTAGCCGCCGGCATCGGAGGAGTCGACGATGGCGCCGGCGATGAGGATGCCGGCCAGGACGGCGACGAACGCGAAGAACTCGGTCGTCTTGAACGCCGCCTTGGTCTCGGTGCTGAGACGACGAACGGTGTTGCGCGGCGCCGTGGCGCGGCTGGCGTCGCGATCGGCCGCGCCGGCGCGGGTTGATGCTTGAGTGCTCATGGAGTCCTCCTGGGACGTCTGGGGTGGATCACCGTCCGGCCGCCGACGCGCTCCGCAAGCGGGAGCCGTCGAGGACTTCGGAGGGTGGTGACAGCGCGCGAGTTGCTGGACCGGCGCTGCCGTGGTCTTCGAGCTACCCCAGCGCGGACGGTCAGCAAACGATGGGCTTCTCCGGTTGGCGCGCAAGTCGCTGCCGGCGTTCTCACGCACCCCCGGTGCAGGCATCCCCGTCCGGGCCGCTGTAGGCGTCGCGCCGGCGGCTGCTTCCGCACGGGGAGGCCCCGCGGGCGCCCGTCCGTCCCTTCACCGGCCGGGCGCCCGCG
>JAXDHC010000145.1:0-3113 GCA_034664705.1 Solirubrobacteraceae bacterium | reverse complement strand
CGTCGGCTGGCCCGCCGCGCTGCTCCTCATGGCGATCGCCGGATGGCAGCCGGCCCGGACGATCGAGCCGGTGCAGGGCGGTCGGCGCCTCATCGCCCCGCTGCTCTTCACCGTGGGCAGCATCGGGCTGCTCGCCGTCGACCACTGGGTCGACAACGAGGTCATGGCCGACCCGGTGGCGGTGGCCCTGAGCTGCCTGACGCTGGCGAGCGTCCTGACGCGCCTCGTGGTCACGTTCCGCCAGAAGCACGCCACGCTCGCCGAGTTCAGCGAGCAGGCGATGACCGACGCGCTCACCGGGCTGGGCAATCGCCGCCGCCTCCAGCTCGATCTCGACCGCGCCGCGGAGGGCGGCGATCGCGTCAGGGTCGTCATCCTCGACCTCAACGGCTTCAAGGCCTACAACGACACCTTCGGGCACCCGGCCGGCGATGCCCTGCTCCAGCGGCTCGGGAGCGGCGTCGCCGAGGCGGTCGACGGGATGGCCACCGCGTACCGGCTGGGCGGCGACGAGTTCTGCCTGCTCTCCGACGCGGACCTCGGCGACCGGCCGGTCGCGGCCGCGCTCGACGCGATCGCCTCCGCCGGCGACGGAGCCCGGGTCGAGGCCGCATGGGGCGCGGCGACGCTCGGCGAGGAGACCATGGAGCCCATCCACGCCATGCGCCTCGCCGACCAGCGCATGTACGGGGGCAAGCGCTCCGCGCGCATGCCGGTCCAGCACCAGGTTCGCGACGTGCTCCTCGCCGCGCTGCGCGCGCGCCGCCCCGAGCTTGACGGCGATCCGGCCGCGGTCGGCCACCTCGCGCGGACGATCGCGGCCCGGATGGGCCTCAGCCACGAGGAGGCCGACGCCGTGGCGCACGCCGCCGAGCTTCATGACATCGGCCTGATCGCGATGCCCGACCGCGTCGTGGCGGTTCGGGCCGACGAGGCCCGCCGGTTCGCCCGGGAGCGGGCCGCGGCGGCTGCGCGCGTGCTGCGCGCCGCACCCGCGATGGAGGAGGTCGCGCAGATCGTCGGGGCCGCGGGCGAGCGCTACGACGGCAGCGGCCTGCCCGATGGCCTGGCCGGGGAGGAGATCCCGCTGCCCGCGCGGATCGTCGCGGTCGTCGACGCCTACGGCGCGCTGACCGGACACGGGCGCGCGGCGGCGGCGCACGACCCGCTCGATGACCTGCGCCGCTCCGCGGGCTCGTGGCTCGACCCCGCGGTGGTCGCGGTCCTCGAGGCCTCCATCGGGGAGCGCGCGCCGGCGCGCGCGGCCTGACCGCAGGCGACCCGCGGGTCGCGGCGGATCGGTTAGGGTCGCTCGACGCGCAACGATCGACCGGAAGCGGGGCGTGAGATGGCGTGGAAGCTGCAGGGCACGTACCTGGAGAACTGCTCCTGCGAGGTGGCGTGTCCCTGTGCCGCGTCGGCGTTCGCCGCACCGGCGACCTACGACCGCTGCCGGGCGCTGCTCGCCTTCCACGTCGACGCCGGCGAGGTCGACGGCACGGACGTCAGCGACCGGAACGTCGCAGTCATCCTCGACACGCCCAAGCAGATGACGGACGGCAACTGGCGGGTCGGGCTGTTCGTGGACGACCGGGCCAGCGACGACCAGACGCAGAAGCTCGCGGGCGTCTTCTCCGGCCAGATGGGCGGCCCGATGGCGAACCTCGCTCCGCTGATCGGCGAGAACCTCGGCATGGAGGTGGCCGCCATCGAGTTCTCCGACGACGGTCGACGCCATCGCGTCCGGATCGGCGACGGCGTCGACATCGAGGTCGAGGACGTCGCATCGCCCCTGGACCCCGACGGTGCGCCGCCGAGGCTCACCGGGACCAGGCATCCGGCGAACGACACGCTGACCGTGGCGCGCGGCGGCTCGACCCGCTTCCACGGGATGGGGATCGACTTCGCCGGGGAGGGCACGAGCGGCTTCTCGGCACCGTTCTCCTGGTCGGGGTGACGCGGCCGCCGTGGCGTCCGTGAGCGAACGGGCCGTGGCGGGCGCGCCGCCGGAGCGGACGGGCGCCCGGCTGGACCGCACCGCGATCGGACCGGTCGCGGTGCTCGTGGCGCTGTCGGGCGTCGCCTGGCTGGCGACGGCGGAGCGCATGCGCGGGATGGACGCCGGCCCGGGCACCGACGTCGGCTCGATCGGCTTCTACGTCTCGGTCTGGGTCGTGATGATGGGCGCGATGATGTTCCCGTCGATCGCGCCCATGGTCGTCGTGCATTCGCGGATCCAGGGCGGGCGATCCGGCGGCGGCCGAGCGCTGCGCTCGGGGTTCACCGCGCTGTTCGTCGCGGGCTACATCGTCGCCTGGACGGGGTTCGGGCTCGCGGCCTACGCGCTCTTCACGCTCGGGCGCTCGCTGTCCATCGACGCGTTGTCCTGGGACCGGGGAGGCCCGTACCTGGCGGGCGGCGTGATCTGTGCGGCCGCGATCTACCAGCTCACGCCGCTCAAGGACGCGTGCCTCACCCGCTGTCGCAGCCCGTTCTGGTTCCTGCTGCACCGGTGGCGCCAGGGTGGACTCGGGGCGCTGCGGATGGGCGCCTCACACGGCGCATGGTGCGTCGGCTGCTGCTGGGCGCTGATGGCCATGCTCTTCGCGCTGGGCGTCATGAGCCTGGGCTGGATGGTCTTCGTCGCGGCGCTCATCGCGGTCGAGAAGCTGCTGCCGTGGAAGTCCGCGGCGAACCGCGGGATCGCGGTGCTCCTCCTCGTGCTCGGGCTCGCCGTCGCGCTCGAGCCCGCCCGCGTGCCCGGGCTCACGCTGCCCGGCGAATCCGCGATGGGCATGTCCGGCGCCGCCCCGGGCATGAGCGCGCCGGCCGGCACGGCGGCCTCGCGCAGCGAGCCGCACGAGGCGGCGCCGGCGACCGGCTCCATGCGCTGAGCCGGCCGGGCCGCGGCCCGGTCACCCGATCGGGCGGCGCGTCCACATCGCGACGCGCCGCGGTCCCGATGACCGTGGGGTGAACCGTCTCCTCGCCGTCCCCGTCCGGGCCGTGGCCGCGATGCGCTTCCTCGCCGTGACTGCGCACGCCCGCCCGGTGGTCGGCATCGCCGACCACAACGCCTCCACGTTCAGCGACCCCAACTACCGCGCCCTCCG
>JAXDHC010000144.1:0-7809 GCA_034664705.1 Solirubrobacteraceae bacterium | reverse complement strand
GCCGTGGCGTAGACGCCGCCGTGGACGACGCCCCACGGCGTGTGGTGCTCCGGGCCGGCGGCGATCGTGCCGGTCACGAGGGTCGGCGTGGCCGTGTCGACGCGAAGGCCCGCGCCGCGCAGGAACTCGCTCGCGGACTCGAGGGTCATGTCGGGAAACTCGGGCATGGCGGCGCAGGATGACGGACGGCCTCAGCGGGCGGCCGTCTCGCGCCACAGCTGGAAGCAGAGCAGCCCCCACAGCGGCCGCGAGTGGTCCTCACGCCCGGCGGCGTGCTCGTCGAGCAGCCGCGTGACGACCTCGGGCCGGAAGAAGCCGTCGCGGCGCAGCGCCTCGGGCGACAGGAGCTCGCGCGCGAAGGGCGCGAGGTCGCCGCGCAGCCACGCGGCCGCCGGGATCGAGAACCCGCGCTTCGGCCCGTGGACGATCGCGGCAGGGACGAGCCCGGCGGCGGCGCGGCGCAGCAGCCGCTTCTTCGCCAGCGCGAGCACCTTGTGGCGGGTGGGCAGCGCGAGGGCGAGCTCGGCGACCATGGGATCGAGGAACGGCACGCGCACCTCCAGCGAGTGCGCCATGCTCGCGCGGTCGGCCTTCACGAGGAGGTCGTCCACGAGATCCGTGCCGAGGTCGACGTCCTGCAGGCGGGCGAGCCGCGGCGCCCCAGCCGTCTCGGCGTAGCGCGCGCGCCGGGCGGCGAGCGGGTCGGCGCCGGCGACGCGCCGGTCGGGCTGCAGCAGCGCGGCGCGCGCCTCGGCCGAGAAGATCTCCTTCCAGCCGTGGTGGCGCTCCAGCGGCGGCAGGGCGGCCGCGCGCGCGAAGCGCTTGGCCTTGTAGTCGAGGCTCACCCGCCGCGACGAGCTCGGCAGCCGCTCGATCAACGGCCGCGCCAGCGTCGCCGCCGGGCCCACCCACGGGGCCAGCTCGTCGGCGACGTAGGTGAAGTAGCCGCCGAACAGCTCGTCGCCGCCCTCGCCGGACAGCGCGACCTTCACGTGGCCGGCGGCCAGCCGCGAGACGGCGTACGTCGGCAGCGCCGACGAGTCGGCGAACGGCTCGTCGAACGCGGCGGCGATCTCCGGCAGCAGCGCGGCGGCGTCCGGGCGCAGCACGAGCTCGTGGTGGTCGGTGTCGTAGCGGCGCGCGACCGTTCGCGCGCGAGAGAGCTCGTCGAACGAGCGCTCCTCGAAGCCGATCGAGAACGTCCGCACGCGCTCGCGGCTCTCCTGCGCCGCGAGCGCGACGAGCAGCGACGAGTCGATGCCGCCCGAGAGGAACACGCCGACGGGCACGTCCGCCTCGAGGTGCGCGCGCACGGAGTCGCGCAGGCGCTCGCGCAGCTCGGCGGCGAGCGCGCCGGCGCCCTCGCGGCGCACGTCGGCGGCCGGCACGGGCGCCGGGCGCGCGTAGCGCTGCACGCGGACCTCGCCGTCCTGGGCGAGCAGCACGTGCCCGGCCGGCAGCTTCCGTGCCTCGCGGTAGATCGACATCGGCGCCGGCACGCTGTTGAACGTGAGGTAGGCCTCCAGCGCCTCGAGGTCGACCTCGCGCGAGAACCCGGGCTGGCGCACGAGCGCCTTCAGCTCGGACGCGAACGACAGCGTCCCGCCGCTGACGCGGTAGTAGAGCGGCTTGATCCCGAACGGGTCGCGCGCGAGGACCAGGCGGCGCTCGCGGGCGTCCCACGCGGCGACGGCGAACATCCCTCTCAGGCCTTCCACGAAGCCCGCGCCGCGCTCCTCGTAGAGATGCGGCAGCACCTCGGTGTCGCAGCGCGTCGCGAAGCGGTGCCCGCGGCCCTCCAGCTCGGCCTGCAGACGGCGGTGCTCGTAGAGCTCGCCGTTCTGCACGACGTGCACGGTCCCGTCCTCGTTGGCCATGGGCTGGTCGCCGTGGGCGAGGTCCACGATCGCCAGGCGCCGCGCCGCGAGGGCGACCGGCCCGTCGACGTGCACGCCCTCGCTGTCGGGTCCGCGATGCACGAGCGCGCGCGACATCGCGCGCACCGCGCGCTCGTCCGCCGCCCCGCCGTCGAGGGCCAGGGTGCCGCAGATCCCGCACACGGCTAGGGCGCGCCCGTCCGGCGGTGGGCGACGCCGTCGGCGCCCCGGCACAGCACCCGCCACGCGGTCGCGGCGGTCAGGTGCAGGTAGAGGCCGACGGAGCGGTCGGCGAGCCACTCGAGGTCGTGCGCCAGCTTCTCGGCCCACGACATGTCGCGCGACATGCGCAGCTGCGCGAAACCCGTGAGGCCCGGACGGACGACGAGCCGCTGCCAGTACTGCGGGATCTCCTGACAGAGCTCCTCGAAGAACACCGGCCGGATCGGCCGCGGCCCGACGAGCGACATGTCGCCGCGCACGACGTTCCAGAGCTGCGGCAGCTCGTCGAGGTGCGTCCGGCGCAGCCAGCGCCCGACGCGCGTGAGCTCCCCCTCCGTGCGCCGGTCCAGCGCCGCGGCCTGGTAGGGCCCGAGGCGGGTCTCGGCGTCGGCTTTGAGCGTGCGCAGCTTGTACATCGTGAAGACCCGCCCGGCGCGGCCGACGCGCAGGCCGCGGTACAGCGCGGGCGGCCCCGACGTGACGAGGATCGTCAGCATGAGCCCCAGGAGGAGCGGCCCGGTGACGAACAGCAGGGTGCCGGCGATCGCGAGGTCGAGCGCGCGCAGCAGCGCGTCGAGGCGCCGGCGCTCGAACGGGTGGTGGGCCTGGGCCGCGTAGCGCTCGGCGATCGCCTGCGTGCGCTCGAGCTCGCCGGCGCGCCGCGCCTCGCTCGGATGCTGCGGCTCCGGCGACGAGCGCAGCCGCACGCGCGTCATCCGGCCGCCTCGAGCATGAGGTCGGCCAGCAGCTGGGGGTCGCGCCGGTGGATCGGCGGCCCGCCACCGTCGCGCTTGACCAGCTCGATGGCGCGCGGGTCGCTGAGCGGCCGCAGGCTCCCGGCGCGGATGAGCGCCTCGTCCACGCCGCCCAGGCGCCCGCCGTACGTCGTGTAGACCGGGGTGCCGAGGGCGACGGCCTCGCGGTTCATGGTTCCGCCGGCCGACACGACGAGGTCCACGAGGGCGATCAGGCTCTGGGCGTCCACCGCGCGCTGGGCGACGATGAGCGAGGGGAGGTCCAGCGCCTCCAGGAACCGGCGCTGCTCGGCCGTGCGCGGCACGACGACGGCGTGCACGCCGGGGTCGCGGCCGAGGTGGTCCATCACCTGCGGGAACAGCCGGTTGGCCTTGCGGTGGTAGAGCGAGACGTCCGGCGGCGGCCGCACGGCGACGAGCACGCGCGACGCGTCGAGGCCGAGCTCGTCCAGCACGCCGCGGTCGGGCTCGAAGTCGGCGAGGTAGTACTCCTCCTTGAGGCCCGGGAACTGCGCGAGCTTCGCGTCGGTCACGCCGTAGCGGCGCAGCCGCTCGGGCGGGATCGCGTCGGGCGTCATCACCCGGCGGGCCGGGCGGCAGCCGACGGTGTGCTGGAGCGTGGCCCACTCGTAGTCGAACATGTCCACGGCCGGGATCCGCAGCGCGCGGGCGACGATCGCGAGGTCGTTGGACCCGTGGCCGGCCGCGAGGTCGTACCCGCGCCGGCGGGCGAACCGCCACAGGCGCGCGCTGCGCGAGGCGAGCGAGACGAGCTTTCGACTGCGCCGCGCGCCGCCGTGCGCGCCGAAGGCGTGGTGCTCGAGGCCCAGCCGCCGGGCGAGCGCCAGCGTCTGCGCGTAGTCGCGGGCGGTGACGTCGACCTCATGCCCCGCCGCGCGCAACCGGTCGACGATCGGGCGGAAGACGACCGGGTGGGCCGGGGCGGTGAGGTCGATCCAGATCCGCACGCCTTCGAGCGGTCCCCTATCGCCGGACGGGAGCGAGCGGCATCGTGCGCAGTCTAGGGGGCTGGGTGGCGTCCGCGGGACCGCACCGTGCGCAGTCCAGGGCCGGGCGTGGCGGCCACGCCGGCGCACGGTGACGGCGGGGGCGCCTGCGATGCTTCGCGCGTGCCCCTGGACGAGTTCGACGCGCTCGTGGCCGCCGCCGTCGCGGCCGCGGTCACGGCGCTCCTCACGCCGCTGGTCGGCCGGGTCGCCCGCCGCCTCGGCGCGGTCGACAAGCCGCGCGACCGCGGGCTGTCGAGCCGCCTGACCCCGCTGCTCGGGGGCGTGGCGATCTTCGCCGGCGTGCTCGTCGCCGCCCTGCTCTGGTTGCCCACGAGCCCGGCCTACACGGCGATCCTCGCCGGGGCGGCGGTGATCACGCTCGTCGGGGCGGTCGACGACGTCATCGACCTGCACCCGGCGGTCAAGCTCGCCGGGCAGGTCGGCGCCGTCCTGATCCCGGTGACCAACGGCGTGACGGTCGACAACTTCACGCTGCCGTTCGTGCACCGCGTCGACCTCGGCGGCCTCGGCGCGCCGCTGACGCTGATCGGCATCGTGCTCGTGATCAACGTCGTGAACTTCTCCGACGGCGTCGACGGGCTGGCGGCCGGGGTGTGCGCGATCGCCGCGAGCTCGTTCGCGATCATCGCGTTCGACCTCGGGAAGGCGTCGGCGGCGGTGCTCGCGGCGATCATCGCGGGCGCCGCGCTGGGGTTCCTCGTCCACAACTTCCACCCCGCGTCGGTCTTCATGGGTGACTGCGGGTCGAACCTCCTCGGCTACCTGCTCGGCACGGTCATCGTCGAGGGGTCGCTGAAGACGAACGCCCTGATCGCGCTGATCGGGCCGCTCGTCGTGCTCGCCGTGCCCTTCCTCGACACCGGCTTCGTCCTCGCCAAGCGCCTGAAGTACCGTCGGCCCGTCTACCAGGCCGATCGCTGGCACTTCCACCATCGCATGGCGAACATCGGCTTCTCGCAGCGGCGGACCGTCCTCTACCTCTACGCGTGGATGAGCGCGATGGCGGGCCTCGCGGTCGCGCTGCGCTTCGTGCCGTACTCCGATGGGACCGGCCACCTCAACGCCGGCTGGAGCCTCGTGATGGGCGGCCTGTTCGTCGTCGTGCTGGCGGCCAGCGTGTACCTCGTCTACGTCCTCGAGATCCTGAAGTTCCGCCGCCTCGACGCGATCCGGCTGCGGCGCGTGCGCCCGGACGCGACCGAGGCGGAGATCGATGCCGACGTCGAGCAGCGCCTCGCGACCGGCGAGTTCGACGCCGTCCGCCGCGAGACCGAGGACTTCCCGGCGCTGTAGCGGCGGCGGCTACGTGCCGTACACGCCGCGGACCCAGACGCCCGCGAGCGCGTCGACGAGCTCGCCGGTCGCGAGCGGCTCGTCCTGCACGATCTGCTGGTGGAACACGCGCTCGGTCATCCAGCACAGCGCGAACGCGGTCGCGGCGCCCTGGGTGGCCGCGGCCCGGCCGGCTCGCTGCTCGGCCTCGATCCGTTGCCGGGTGGCATCGACGAATCGCGCCAGGATCGTGTGCCAGAAGCGCGCGATCTCCTCGTCGAAGGTCGCGCCCTCGACGATCGCGCGCAGGACCGCGCCGTGCTCGCGATACAGCCGCGCGACGTTCCCGATCGCCTGGCGCAGCTCGTCCTCCGCGTCGCCCTGCCCGGAGAACCAGATGTCGGCCTCGCCGTAGAGGCGGTCGGCGACGTCGTCGGCGAGGCGGAGGAGCACCTCGCGCTTGTCGTGGAAGTAGAAGTAGAACGCCGTCCGAGAGATGCCGGCGCGCGTCGCGATGCGCTCGATGCCCAGCTCGGGGTAGGAGAGACCGTCGCCGAGCAGTGCCTCGGTGGCCTCCAGCACGGCCGCCTGGACGGCGGCTCGCTTGGCGGTGGGTGACCCCCGCCGTTGCCCGCCCATCCCCACGCGCGCAGCGTATCCCTCCCGGGCGCGGGGGCCGCGGCGTGCGGCCCGCGCGCTGACACGCGACGGAGGGGACCGCGGCCGGCGCCGGATTCTGCACGTCCGGCGCCGACCGCGGCTGGGGGATGAGGAGAGGCGGGGAGCGCCCGGCCGGCCCGCCGTGGCCAGCACCGGATCGCCTTCGCCACCCATCGCCTGCCCTCGTCGCGCGAGCGTGAATCCTCGGCGCGACGAGTGGCGCCGAGGGACGGCCGGACGGTCGCCGACGCCCGCTCGGCCGTGCCGGCGGTGGCGCCGCGAGGCGTGCTCGAGAGCGCGATCGCGCCAGCGTCCGCGCGCCGGCGCGCGGCGGTTAAAGGCGCCGACACGCGGGTATATCGGGCCACTCCTCGCGATACCGGCGCTCCCTCGGCCCCGGCATGATGCCGGGGCCGCGCCGTTCAAGGGCGCCGTCGTCGCGGGCTCAGCGCTTGATCGTCACGCGTCGCTGGAGGAGCGTCGCGTTGCCCGATGCGTCGCTGACGAGCACCTGGACCGTCACCGTGGTCGTGCGGGCCCTGGCCTTGCGCAGAGCGGAGGCCGCCTTCTTGCCGAGGCGCACGCGCAGCGTGCTGGTGCCGGGCGTGGTGCGGGTGCTCGAGGCGAGGCTGAGCGTCGTCGGTCCCGAGCGGCCGGCGAGGCCGACCCGCCGTGCCGCGGGCCGGTCCAGGACGACCGCCGCCGAGATCCCGCAGGCCTCCGCGCACGTGACCGGCACGGGCATGCCGAAGCGGAGCACGGACTTGAGCTTCTGGCGCGCGGCGACGCCCAGGCCGGCGTTGGGCGGCGTGATGTCGCGCGGGTCCGGCGCCGCGCCCACGACGGGCGCCGGGACGATGCGCAGCGTGTCCACCGTGCCGGGCGGGGTCGGCGCCGCGGGAGCGCGGCTCGGCGAGGCCGGAGCCGAGGTCGGCGCGGAGCCCGTCGCCGTCGTCGGCGCCCCGGGCGCCGCCGGCGGCGGTGGCGGCGGCGGCACGGGGCCGCGCACGGTCTCGCACGTCGCGAGGTCGACGGCGTCCGTGATGCCGCGGACGCCGCGATCGGCCAACACCGTGTCGGCGCCCGGGCCGCACGTGATCGTCTCGGCGACGCCGTCGTCGGCGTCGATGGTGTCGTCGCCGGCGCCGCCGTCGAACGCGTCGGCGCCTGGGCCGCCGACGAGCCGGTCGGGCCCGTCGCCGCCGCGGAGCGTGTCGGCGCCGCCGTTGCCGCGCAGCGTGTCGCCGGCGGGACCGCCGTCGAGCGTGTCGCTTCCGCCGCCGCCGGCGACCGTCGCGGCGGGGACGCCGTCGCCGGCCGAGAACGTGTCGTTGCCGTCGCCGAGATCGACGCTGACGCCCGTCACGGCGAGCGCCGGGCAGTCGACGGGGCCCGCGCCGGTGCAGTCGCCGGGCGGCACGTCCAGCAACCCGGGCGCGGTCGCCATGGTGGCGGCGCCCGGGTCGGTGAGCCGGATGACGTCCGGCACGCCGGCGATCCGCGACAGCGACAGCTGGTTGGCCTCGCCCGGCGCCGCGGCGTACGCGATGGTCGTCCCGGCGACCGCATGCGTGGTCGTCGATGCGTGCACCGCTGCCGGCCCCGCCATCGCCGTCGCCGCGCTTGCCGCGGCCGCTGCCCCGATGAGCCGCGCTCGCGCGACCCGTCCCCGACTCCTCACGTCAATCCCCCGATCGCAACCTCCAGACCGCGCTGACGGTACTCCGCCCGGGACGCCGCGGGAAGCGATTGTGCGGTTATCCGCACTTGATCATGCGGGGGTTCTCCAGGTACTTTCGGTGCATGACCCCGCTGCGTCACGTCGGTGACACGAAGCGCCAGGCCCGTATGCACCGGCCGGCGTTCGCCGTGCACCCCCGCAGCGGGCTCGCGTCCTAGCGCCTCACACCGAGGACGGGTCGCGGGCTTCACCGCCCGAGACCCGAGTCGGCACATCCCTCTCACGGCTTCGGGCGGTGGATCTCGATCCCA
>JAXDHC010000143.1:0-19874 GCA_034664705.1 Solirubrobacteraceae bacterium | reverse complement strand
CGGGAGATGCCGGCGGCCGCCCGCACGGCCTCGACCATCTTCTGATAGCCCGTGCAGCGGCACAGGTTGCCGGACAGCGCGTGGCGGATCTCCTCGTCGCTGGGGCTCGGGTTGGCCTCGAGCAGGTCTCGCGTGGCGAACAGCTGGCCGGGCAGGCAGAAGCCGCACTGGAAGCCGTCGTGCTCCCAGAACGCGTCCTGCACGGGATCGAGCCCGCCCTCGGGCGCGAAGCCCTCGATCGTCGTGATCTCGGCGCCGTCGGCGCTCGCGGCGAGCATGAGGCACGACTTCACGATGCGCCCGTCGAGGCTCAGCGTGCACGCGCCGCAGTCGCCGTTGAGGCACCCGACGTGGGTGCCCTTCAGGCGCAGCCGGCGGCGCACGACCTCGACGAGCAGCTCGCGGTCCTCGACCTCGACGTCGTGCCGGACGCCGTTGACGGTCAGCGAGATCGTGGTCCGGGGCGCCTCAGCGGCGTCGCGGCTCGTCAGCTGGGTGTCGCTCATGCGCGCTCCTCCTTGGCCTTGATGAGCGAGCGCCGCGCCACGGCGCCCGCGATGTCCCGGCGGTAGCTCCCGGGGGCGAGCTCGTCCTCCCACGGCTCGGTGAGACGCTCCCGGACCAGCGCCTCGAGGGCGTCGGCGTCGCCCAGCGTGCCGTCGCCGTCCACGAGCGCGCCGACGTCGAGGCGCAGCGGAGTCCGGGCGACGCCGCCGAGCGTGACGGCGGGCTCGGCGCCGTCGCCGACGACGGCCGCGGCCGTCGCGATCGGCCAGCTGCTCTCGCTGAGCTTGATCTTCTCGTAGCCCGCGCGGCCCGTCTGCGCCGGGATCACGACGGCGGCGCGCAGCTCGCCGCGGCCGAGCGCCGACGCGAAGGCGTCGACGAAGAACGCCTCGGCGGCGACCTCGCGCGTGCCGTCGGGCCCGTGGACCTGCATGCGAGCGCGCAGCGCGACGAGGACGGCGGGCACGTCGGACGCCGGGTTGGCGTAGCAGGCCGACCCGCCGATCGTGCCTTGGTTGCGGATCTGCGCGCCGCCGGTGATCCCGGCGGCGGCGATCCGCAGCAGCGCGGCGTGCTCGGCGAGCTCGGCCGACGCGGCCACGTCGCTGTACGTCGCCATGGCGCCGACGGCGACCTCGCCGTCGCGGACCTCGATGCGGTGCAGCCCGAGCCGGCGCAGGTCCACGGCGTGGTGGACCGTGCGCTCTCCGCGGACCATCTGCGGCACGAGCATCGTCCCGCCGCCGACGACGGCCGCGTCCTCGCCGTGCTCGGCGAGCAGCGCGCAGGCGTCGGCGATCTCCGTCGGCGCGTGGTGGGTCAGCCGCGTGCGGATCACGCCGACACCCCCTCGCGGATCGCGCGCAGCAGCTTCGGCGCGCTCAGCGGCATGTCGTCGACGGCGACGCCGAGCGGCAGGAGCGCGTCGTTGACGGCGTTGGCGATCGACGCGACCGCCCCGGACGTCCCGCTCTCGCCGGCCCCCTTCGTGCCCAGCAGCGTGAACGGCGACGGGGTCACCTGCGACCCCACCGCGATGTCGGGCAGGTCGGGGGCTCTGGGCATGAGGTACTGCTTGAACGTCCGCACCCCGAGCCGGCCCTCCGGCGTGTAGGGCAGCTCCTCCCAGAGGGCGCCGCCGATCCCCATGGCGATCGACCCGAGGAACTGCCCCTCCACGAACGTGGGGTTCACGATCGTCCCGCAGTCGTGCACGCCCGCGTAGGCGAGGATCTTCACGACGCCGGTGTCGCGGTCGATCTCGACGACGGCGAGGTGCGCCGAGTAGGGGAACGTGGGGTAGGGCGAGATCCGGCCCTGGTCGTCGGGGACGTGCAGGATGTTCTCCGGTGCGTACGTCCTCGTCGCCTCGAGCTGAGGCTGGTCGATCGCCGGGATGGCGATCGAGCGGTTGAACACCGTGTCGGCCACCTCGGCGATCGACATCCCCCGCTCGGGGTCGCCGGCGACGTGCACCCGCGCGCGGGCGAAGACGAGGTCCGCGGCGTCGGCCTCGAGCAGCACCGCGGCGGCCGCGGCGAGGCGCTCGCGCACCTCGCGCGCGGCGAGGATCGCCGAGCCGCCGCCGACGGCCATGCCGCGGCTGGAGAAGTTCCCGTAGCCATAGGGGCTGACGTCGGTGTCGCCCTGCAGCACGGTCACGTCGTCCATCGGCAGGCCGAGCTCGTCGGCGACGCACTGCGCGATGCCGGTCTCGTTGCCGGTGCCCGGGCTCGTCACACCCGTGAGGACCGTGACCTTGCCGGTCGGGTCCATGCGGACCGTCGAGGTGTCGAAGCCGCGGACGAGCGAGCCGGGGAAGTCGCCGCCCTCGGGCGTGAGCTCGAAGCCGACGCCGACGCCGATCAGGCGCCCCTCGCCGCGCGCCTTCGCCTGCTCCTCCCGGCGCTCCTCGTAGCCGGCCATCTCCAGCAGCTGCGAGAGCGCGCCCTCGTAGTTGCCGCTGTCCAGGCGCTTGGCCGCGGTCCAGTAGGGGAACTCGTCGGGCGGGATGAAGTTCCGCGAGCGGACCGTCGCCGGATCCAGGCCGAGGCGCTGGGCGATGAGGTCGACCATCCGCTCGATGGCGAGCGCGGCGGACTCCTTGCCGTAGCCGCGCGCGCCGTTCCACGGCGGCTTGTTCGTCACCACGGGCAGCGACTCGATGTCGTAGTGCTTGACCCGGTAGGGGCCGGGGAAGGCCATGGCGGCGACGAACGCCATGCCCCAGCCGCCGATCGAGCCCAGCGTGCCGACGTTCGCCACGATCCGGTCGCGAATGGCCAGGATGCGGCCCTCGCCATCGTGGGCGACGGCGAAGCGGTGAACGTACTCGCGCGCGCCGACGAGCATCGACTCGGCGCGGGTCTCCAGCCACTTCACGGGCGCGCCGGCGGCCTGGCTGAGCACGCACAGCAGCCCCTCCTCGGGGAAGCCGGGGAACTTGTGGCCGAAGCCGCCGCCGAGCCGCGTCGCGATGACGCGCACGCGGTGCTCGGGGATCGAGAGCATCTTCGCGATGTGCGAGCGCAGCGGGTGGGGGTTCTGCGTGGACGCGTAGAACGTCAGCCGGCCGTCGGCGCCCCAGGAGGCGACGTAGCCGCGGGTCTCCATCGGCGCCGTGTTGTAGCGCTGGATGCGGATCTCGCCGTCGATCACGTGCTCGGCCTCGGCGAGGACCGCGGCGGCGTCGCCCTCGGCGAACGGCAGGCGCACGACGACGTTGTCGGACCAGTCCTCGAAGACGCGCGGGGCGTCCTCGCGCAGCGCCTCGTCCGCGTCGAGGATCGCGGGCAGCGGCTCGTACTCGACGACGACGTCCTCCAGCGCGGCCTCGGCGTCGTGGAGCGTCTCGGCCACGATCGCCGCGACCGGCTGGCCCTCGTAGACCACCTTGTCGGTCGCCAGTACCCGGAAGTCGGTGGTCTGGCCGCCGACGTTGGCCGAGTCGAAGAAGTGGGGGATGGGGCCGATGCGGTCGGCCACGTCGGCCGCGGTCATCACCAGGCGGACGCCGGGCCGCGCGAGCGCACGGCTCGTGTCGATGCCGACGATGCGCGCGTGCGCCTCGGTGCTCCGCAGGATCGCGGCGTGCAGCATGCCGGGGAGCTCGACGTCGTCGAGGTAGGCCCCCCGGCCGGTGAGCACGAGGTCACCGTCCTTGCGGCGCACGCGGGCGCCGACGGCCGGCCCCTCGGTCTCCGGCAACGTCATCCAGCTCTCCTCTGTTCGACGGTGTGGTTCATGTCGCGGGCGCCTCCGCGGCGCCGAGCTGAAGCGCGGCCCGTGCCTCCTCGGGCCCGGCGATGGGGCGCTCGAGCGCGCGGGCCACGTTCGCCAGGCGCCCGACCAGGTCCGCGTTGGACTGCGCCAGCTCGCCGCGGCGCAGGTACAGCGTGTCCTCCATCCCGGTGCGCGCGTTGGCGCCGAGCGCGAGGCCGATCGTCGTCAGCGGCAGGTTGGACCGGCCGATCGCGATGACCTGCCAGACGGCGTCGTCGGGCAGCCGCTGCGAGAGCGCGAGGACGTTCTCCGCCGTCGCGGCCATCCCGCCCTTCACGCCGAGGACGAAGGAGAACTGCAGCGGCGAGGGGAGGAGGCCCTCCTCGGCGAGACCGAGGGCGACGTCGAGGTGGCCGGTGTCGTACACCTCGAGCTCCGGCTTCACGCCGAGCTCGCCCATCCGGTTCGCCAGGCGGCGGACGTCGTCGGGCGGGTTGCGGAACTCGCCGGCGCCGAACGTCATCGAGCAGACGTTCAGCGTCGCCATGAGCGGGCGCGCCTCGACGAGCCGGGCGCGGTCCTCGTACGGGACGTTGAGCCCCACGCCGGTCGAGAGCTGCACGAGCGCGTCGCAGCGCTCCTGGATGAGGCCGACGACGCGCTTGGCGACGTCCAGGTCGGCGGTCGGGCGCCCGTCCTCGTCGCGCAGGTGGACGTGGACGATCGCCGCGCCCGCCGCGGCGGCGCCCGCCGCGCTCTCGGCGATCTCCTCGGGCGAGGTGGGTAGCGCGGGGTTGTCCTGCTTCGTGGCGATCGGGCCGGTCAGGGCGGCGGTGATCACGACGGGTGAGCTCATGGGCGTGCGCCTTGCGGGTCGGGGGACGGAGCGCCGGCCTCGGGGACGAGCGCGACGACGCGGCTCCACGCGGCGCCGGCCCCGGTCAGCAGGACCGGCAGGGCGGAGACGAGGAAGCCGTGCGGCGGAAGCTGGTCGAGGTTCGCCAGCTTCTCGATCTGGCAGTACTCCTTGTCGCGGCCGAGGAAGTGCGACTCCCACAGCTGCTCGCGGTCGCCCGCCTCGGCCTCGGGGACCATGACGTCGAACGGCCGGTCCAGCCCCCACGCGTCGATGCCGATCAGGCGCACGCCGCGGTCGACGAGCCACTCGGTCGCCGACCGGCGCAGGCCCGGGTGCATCTGGTCGTAGCCGGGCTCGTGGAAGTGGCGCGACGTGTCGGTGCGGACGAGGACGATGTCCAGCGGCTGAAGCTCGTAGTCGATGCGGTCCAGCGCGCCCCGGACGTCGGCGTCGTCGATGCCCTCGCCGCGGCCTTTGTGCGTCATGTCGAGCACGACGCCGGGACCGAAGCACCAGCGCAGCGGCAGCTGCTCGACCGTCTTCGCCGGCGCGCCGGCGGTCGTCGCCGTGTAGTGCCACGGCGCGTCGACGTGCGTGCCGGCGTGCGTCGAGAGCGTCGCACGCTCCACGGCCCACGCGCGGCCGCCGATCCACAGGGACGGGTCGATGCCGTAGGCGCCCGACGCCTTCGCCGCGGTCTCGTGGTCGATGTACTCGATCTCGTGGGGGTTGGGCTCGAACGCGCTCGTGTCGTTGCTCAGCGGCGCCGAGAGGTCGACGAGGCGCACGGGGCCGGCCGGCAGGTCCAGGCGATCGGTCACGGGTTCGTCCTTCGCTCGAGGTGGATGCGCCGCCCGGCGGTGCCGATGAGCTCGACGACCTCGTCGGCCCGGCTTGCGTCGGTGACCGCCTCGACCGTGCGGCGGATGTGCTCGAAGAGCCGGCGGACCGCCTCGTCCACGTCGTCGGCGAGGCAGGCGTCGTAGAGGCCCCAGTGCTCGGTGAGGACCTCCGCGACGCCGCCGCGGGGACCGAGCGACAGCAGGCGGTAGCGCACGGAGTGCGTTCCGAGCATGTGGATGATGCGCATGAGCCAGGTCGAGTCGCAGCGGGCCAGCAGCGCGTCGTGGAAGCCGGCGTGGGCGCGCTCGAAGGCGGGCAGGTCCTTCATGCCGCGCTCGAGCTCGACGCGCACGGCGTCGAAGGCCCGGCCCGCCTCGGCGCGCCAGCCGTCGTCGCGGCGCTCCAGCGAGCTGCGCAGCGCGAGCGGCTCCAGCAGCAGGCGCAGGCTGTAGACCTCGCGCATCTCCTGCTCGACGACCGGCGCCACCCGTGCGCCGCGGTTGGCGATCGTCTCCACGAGCCCGATCGCGGCCAGCCGCTGCAGCGCCTCGCGGACCGGCGTGGGGCTGAGCGACCACTGCTCGGCGAGCTCCGGGGCCTTGATGCGCTGGCCCGGCGCGAGCGCACCGGTCAGGATGCCCTCGGACAGGCGCTCCATCGCCCAGGCCACGCGGGTGACCGGCTCCTCCATGCCTGGTCTTATATAGAAAATCGAAATTACGCGACGGCGCCTGACCAACTGTCCGGCGCCGCCATCTTCCCCAAGCCAGGAGTGTGTCCCACGATGTCCGCCCTACTGCAGCTCGTCACCACGGAGCTCGACCGCTGCGCGGTCGGCCGCGACAACCCCACGCACCGGCGGCTCGTCGCCGGCGAGCTGACCCCGGCCGAGCTGCGCGTCTGGGGCGCGCAGCAGTGGCTGTGGCACCGCGCGGTCCCCGGCGTGCTGGCCGGTCTCGCGGCGCAGTGCCCCATCCCGGAGCTGCGCGGCGCGCTGCTGCGCCGCGCCGCGCTCGAGGACGGCGCCGTCCCCGCCGCGAGCCCCGGGCGCTGCGTCGAGTGGGCGCGGGTCGCCGAGGCGTTCGGGGTCGACGGCGGCGAGCTGGCCGGCGCCGCGCCGACCGCCGAGACCGAGATGATGATCGCGGTGCAGCGGGCGGTGGCCGCCCGCCCGTTCGTCGAGGGCTGGGTCGGGATCATGGTCGGCGTCGACGGCGAGACGCAGAGCCACAACGCCGCGCGCCGGCGCACGATGAGCGAGCGCTACGGCGTCCCCGAGGAGGCGCTCGAGTACATCCGCGTGCCCGACGGCGACCCGGTCGCCCCGGTCGTGGAGACGATCGAGCAGTACCGGGACGGCGCCGCGTCCCTGGACGGCGCCCGCGAGGCGCTGCGGCTCGTCCTCCACGCCCGCTGGAACTACTTCTCGGGCCTGACCCGCGAGGCGGAGCGCCTCCGGGAGGCCACGCCCGCGGGCTGAGCGCGGGCCCTCCTCCGATCGTCCGATTGCGGTGCCGCTGCCGCGGGGCAGCGGCTACCGTGTTCGCCGTGCGGGCAGGCCCGTGGCCCGCGCGTCGGTGCCGCGCCACCCGTGCGCGGCCGTGTCCCAGCGTCGATCCGTCCCGTCGGCGCCCGGCCACACGACCAGGAAAGGACCCTCCGATTCCCGAGAACCCGCAGGACCCCATCTGGGACCGCCGGCCCGACGGCTCGCGCGTCCGGCTCAGCAACGGCATCCGCATCGTCGACCGCACCGGAGCCCGCCCCGCCGCGGGAGACGCGGCCATCGAGCATCTCGTGACGTGGCGCGACGAGGTCGGCAGCGTGATCGTGCTCGGCCTCGACGAGACGTGCCGTCCGGTGTACACGACGACGCTGTTCGACTACCGGTAGGCCGCGATGCACATCACCGCACCGCCGATCGTCCCCGCCCCGGCCTCGCGCATCGGGCGCCACACGCGCCGGACCGCGCGCCGCCTCGGGGTGGCCGCCGCCGTCATGGCCGTCGTGCTCGCGCTGCTGGTCGGCGTCGCCGGCTCCGTCGCGGTCGCCATCGGCATCGTCGCCGGGACCAACGTGCTGCTCGTCGGCGCGTGTCGACTCCTCGGCGCGAACATGCACGACGCCGCGGAGGAGCGCTGGCTGCGCCATGCCCTCCACGACCTGAAGCCCGCCGACCTGGACGACGACGACGACGAGCCTGACCTGCTCGTGTACTGAGCGCGTGCGGCGGCGCGGCGTGCGGCGGCCGGGCGTAGCCTTCCGGTGCGCACCGACCGCGGAGGGAACCGGATGACCGCAGCGCCGACCGGACCCGCAGCACCCGTCGCACTCGTCGCGCGCTGGCATGCCGCCGTGAACGCCGGCGACGCTGACGCCGCCGTGGCCCTCGCGGCCGCGGACGTCCAGGTCGGCGGTCCGCGTGGCAGCGACCGCGGCCGGGATCGGCTGCGCGAGTGGGTCGGCGGCGCCGGCATCCGGCTCGAGGTCCTTCGCACGTTCGCCCGCGACGGCCTCGCCGTCGTCGAGCAGGACGCGACCTGGCCGGCGCCGGAGGCCGGCGAGGCCGCACCGCCGCAGCGGGTCGCGTCGGTCTTCGCGACCGGCGGAGGGCTGATTCAGGCGATCCTTCGCCACCCTGATCTCGACGCCGCCCTGGCGGCCGCGGGCCTCGACCGCTCCGACGCGGCGGACTGACCGCGCCGCGGCGCGCCGCGTCACTCCGGCGGCGCGACGCGCACGCCGTCGTGGAACCACAGGGCGCGGCCGTCGGGGTAGACGGCCGCGGGACCGTCGTCGCGGTGGCGCAGCCCGTCGCGGTACCACTTGCGGGTGCCGTTGACGTAGACGCACGCTGGGCCGTCGTCGCGGTGGCGGCGACCGTCGACGTACCACTTCTCCGACCCGTTGGCGTGGACGATCGCCGGGCCGTCGTCGCGGTGCAGGCGGCCGTGGCGATACCACTCCTCGCGGCCGCTGGGGAGGACGCGGGCCGGGCCGTCGCGGCGGTCCAGCCGGCCGTCGGCGTCGCGCCACTCGAGGATCCCGTCGCCGCTGGTCGCCGGCTCGCTCATGCGCGCGAAGTGTGCCGCGCCGGCGCGGGGCCCGTCGCCGCGCCGGGGCGGACAACCGAACGCGGAGGTGCGTTGGAAGCAGCACCTCTCGCCCGCGGCGAGACGGGCCACGGGACGGCGTACGCCCTCGCCCGACGGGCCAGGGGCGCCGATGCGATCGCATCGGCGCCCCGGCTCCGGTCCCGTCGCCCGTTCAGGACGCCGGTGCGACGGCCAGCGCCTGCTGGAACTGGGCGTAGGACACGACGCCGCCGTGACCGCCGACGATCCAGCTGACGGCCAGGTTGTTGGCCCGGATCGTCTGGTCGAGCGTGCGTGCGCCGGGCCCGGCCGGCGCACCCGGCGTGTAGGTGTCGCCGTTGACGAACAGCACGCCCTCACGCGGCACGAACACGAGCACGGTCGTCGACGCGTGCTCGGTGCGCTCGGCGAGCAGCTGGACCGGGCGCAGCGGGTCGGGCAGCGTCACGATGCCCGTCGCGGGAACGCCGAGGATGTTGGCGTCGGCGTCGCTGGTGTCGAGCCGGTCGCGGAGCAGGCGCGAGCTCTTGTTGCCGAACACCCGCTGGTAGAACGGGATGGCCACCTCGTGCACGACGGGCCGCGCCCCGAGCGCCACGAACGGCCGCATGCCGCCCGAGTGGTCGGCGTGGTGATGGCTGCCGGTGACGTAGCGGATCGGCTTGTTCGGGAAGCTCCGGCGGATGTAGGCGATGAGCGCCTCGGCGCGGGGGCTGCTGAGTGCGCCCTCGACCACGACGATGCCGTCCTGCTGCTCGACGATCATCGACTGGTTCGGGATCCCCTGGATCAGCGTGCTGCCCGGCGCGACGACGCGCGGCGCGATCTCCGTCGCCGGGCCGTCCTTGACGAAGCCGAGGTGGGCGAACGTCATGAGCCACTCGGTCGTGCGGGCGCCGCGGGACGCGAGCGCGCGGTCGTACGTCGCGTTCACCCCGGCCGGGAAGCGGAAGCGCGTGCTGCTCACCGGCGCGTTGGCGCGCACGGCCGAGCGCGTCTCGCTGTGCAGCGTCTGGCCCTCCTGCTTCAGGGTGACGGTGCGCGGGAACCGCATGGCGCTCCCGGCGCTGCGCCACCCCGTGTAGTCGACGATCGTGCGGACGTCGCCGCGGTTGTCGTTGTGGTCGCCGGTCGTCAGGCGGTCGATCCGCCCCGTGCGCGCGTCGATGTACAGCCGCAGCGGATCGACGGCGTCGCGCACGAGGAGCACCCGGTGCGGGCGGCCGTTCAGCGACCGCGACGGGAAGATCGTCGCCAGGCGCGGGTTCGCCATGACGTCGCGCAGGATCAGGTGCGGGTTGAGCAGGCGCTGCTCGCGCAGCACGGCGGCCCAGCGGTCCGACGTCATCGCCTTGTCTCCGGCCGGCGAGCCGTTCGCGTCCACGCCGCTGATGAAGCCGCGGCGGCCCGCGATGACCTCGCTGACCGGACGATCGGTCCCGAGGCTGTTGCGCACGTAGTCGGCGCGCACGCGATCGCCTGAGCTGCGCAGGTCGTAGTCCATCGTCAGCCGGAACGTGGACGCGGGGGTGACCGAGTTGCCCGGCTGCGGGCCCTCGTCGAAGATCCACGTCCGGCCCGTCGACCGCAGCCGGAACGAGCTGAGGTTCCGCAGCGCGCGCTCGCCGCCGATGTTGCGGATCGCCTGCGCGGTCGCGCGCTCGGCCGCCGGGCTCTGGGCGCCTGCGAGCGGCGGGTGCGCCCACAGGGCGAGCAGGGTCGTGGCGGCCGCGCCGCCGGCGATCGCCGTCCGGCGTGCGCCCGATCTGGACAGGGTGACTCCGCGCATGTCGTCGTACCTCCGATGGGTGCGGCCCGCGGCGGACGCCGCCGCCGGGCCGAAGGGATGCACCAGTCCGGCGACCCTACGATCGCAGCGGTCAGGCCGCGATAAGGATCGCTGTCAGCCTGCTTACGCCGGGGTGACGGCGAGCACGGCATCGTCAGCCCCGTGCCGCCTCCGATGACGCAGACCGCCGCTCCTCCACACCGATCGGGAGCGGAGGCCGTCCCGGCGCCCGTGGGCGCTCGCGCGCGCATCGCGCTCCTCTACGGGCCGCGCACCGCGGTCATCGTCGGCGGGATCCCCGGCGCCGGCAAGTCAACGCTGCTCGCGCGCGTCGTGCGCGACGGCGACGCGCGCGTCCTCGACTCCGCCGACGTCCGCGCGCGCTGCCGCTCCCGCCTCGGCCCGAAGGTCCCGTACGCCGTCTACCGCCCCGTCGTGCACGCCGTGCACCAGTGGCGGGTGTGGCGGGCGCTCGGCGCGGGCGGGCCGGTGGTCGTCCACGACTGCGCCACCCGCGTGTGGCTGCGCCGCCTGATGCTCGCCCGTGCCCGGCGGGCCGGGCGCCCGGTGTGCCTGCTCCTCCTGCACGTCGACGGCGAGGTCGCCCGCGGCGGTCAGGCGGCGCGGGGCCGCCGCGTCCGCGCGCGGCCGATGCGCCGGCACGAGCGGCGCTGGCGGCGGCTCGTCGCGCCCGGGCCGCCGGCCCGGCCGGCCGCCGCGGTACTGGACGAGGGGTTCGACGAGGTGCTCGTGCTCGACCGTGCCGGCGCCGACGCCGTGCGGCGGGTGCGGTTCGGGCGCTCCTCGTAGGCGCCCGGGTCCGTTCCGCGATCCGTTCCTCCGCTCACCCCGCGACGGGCGCGAACGTGCCCGCCTTGTAGAGCTGCCCCGGAAGGTCCTTGCCGAGCTGCTCGGCGAGCCACGCCGCATGCCTGAGCAGGGCGTCGAGGTCCACGCCGGTCTCGTGGCCCATGCCGTGCAGGAGGTAGACGAGGTCCTCGGTGGCGATGTTGCCGGTGGCGCGCGGCGCGAACGGGCAGCCACCGGTCCCGCCCACGGACGCGTCGAGCATCGTGGCGCCGGCCTGCACCGCGGCGACCGCGTTGGCGAAGCCGGTGTTGCGCGTGTTGTGGAAGTGGCACCCGACCGGCACGCCGAGCGCCGCGACGCCGCGGACGAGCACGTCGACCTGCGACGGCACGCCGACGCCGATGGTGTCGGCGAGCACGAGCTCGTCGGGCCCCGCCGCGGCGACGCGGCCGGCGGCGTCGAGGACGCGCTCGGGCTCCACCCGGCCCTCGAAGGGGCAGCCGAAGGCGACCGACAGCGTCACCGTGAAGCGCACGCCGTCGGCCTTCGCGCGCTCGGTCATGCCCACGGCGAGGTCGATCGAGTCGGCCACGGTGCTGTTCTGGTTGCGCGCGCAGAACTCCTCGGTGACCGGGAAGGCGTAGTGGATCTCGTCCACCTCCGCGGCGACCGCGCGCTCGTAGCCGCGCTCGTTGAGCACGAGGCCCGCGACCAGGGTGCCGGGCCGGCGCTCGATGCCCCGGAGGACCTCCTCGGCGCCCGCCATCTGCGGCACCCGCTTCGGGTTGACGAAGCTGACGGCCTCCACGCGCGGCAGGCCGGCGGCGGCGAGGCGGTTGCACAGCTCGGCGCGGACGGCCGGCGCCAGCGTCGTGGCCTCGTTCTGGAGCCCGTCGCGGGGCCCGACGTCGCAGATGATCAGGTGCATGCGCTCCTCCTGGGAGACCGTAGTCGAGCCGCCGCAACCGGTCAATCACGGGAATTGGATGCAATCAGGGCGCGGATCGGTTGCCCCGGGGACCCGGCGTCTGGAAGGGTATGCAATGTGGCTGATCGCGGGATCCCGACCACGAACGCCTTCCGCGTCCAGGACGAGCTGCGCGAGGAGATCCTCACCGGCACGCTGCCGCCCGGGGCGCGGCTGCGGGCCGAGCCGCTCGCGGAGCGGCTGCGCACCTCGCGCACCCCCGTGCGCGAGGCGCTCATCCTGCTCGCCCGGGAGGGCCTCGTCGACATCGAGCCGCGCCGTGGCGCCGTCGTGCGCTCCTTCGACGCCGCCGACCTGCTCGACCTCTATGACGTGCGCGGGCTCATCGAGCCCCATGCTGCTCGCCGCGCGGCGACGCGCATCGACGCGCCGGGCCTCGCCCGCCTCGCGGAGCTGTGCGCCCTGGCCGAGGCCCGCGGCGCCGCCGACGACGCGGCCGTCGAGGACCAGGTCGGCTTCAACGAGGAGTTCCACCGCATCATCGTCGACGCCGCCGGGTCGCCGCGGCTCGAGGCCGCCATGCGCGCCGTCGCCGGCATCCCGCGCGCGTTCCGCAAGGCGTTCTGGCGCGACGACGCCCAGCGCGAGCAGTCGCTGTTCTGCCATGGCCAGCTCGTCGACGCGCTCGAAGGCCGCCGGCCGCACTTCGCCGAAGCGGTGATGCGGATGCACATCGTCGGCGCCACGGAGTTCCTGACGGAGGTGATCCATGACGACGCCGACGCGCCCTGACGACACGCCGGCGCCCGACGCGGGCGAGCAGGCCGCCGCGCTGGGCGACGGCCCGCTGCAGGGCATCCGCGTCATCGAGTTCGGCCAGCTGCTCGCCGGCCCGTACGTCGGCACGCTGCTCGGGGACTTCGGCGCCGACGTCGTGAAGGTGGAGGCGCCGCCCGGCGGCGACGCGATGCGCGACTGGGGACGCCTGCGCCACAAGGACCACTCGCTGTGGTGGTCGATCCTCGCGCGCAACAAGCGGTCGGTCACGCTGAACCTCCGCGAGGAGGAGGGCCAGCGCATCGCGATGCGCCTCGCCGAGGAGGCCGACGTGATCGTCGAGAACTTCCGCCCGGGGACCATGGAGAAATGGGGCCTCGGCCCCGAGGACGTCCACGCCCGCAACCCGCGCGCCGTCTACGCGCGGGTGACCGGCTACGGGCAGACGGGCCGCTATCGCGACCGCCCCGGATTCGCCTCCGCGGGCGAGGCGGTCTCCGGCCTGCGCCACATCAACGGCTACCCCGACCAGGCGCCGCCGCGCACGGGCATCAGCCTGGGCGACACGCTGGCCGCGCAGTCGGCGTTCCAGGGGATCCTCATGGCGCTCTACGCCCGCGACGCGCGCGGTGCGCAGGGCCAGGTCGTCGACGCGTCGATCACCGACGCGTGCTTCGCGATGATGGAGTCGACGGTGCTCGAGTACGAGAAGACGGGGACCGTCCGCGAACCCACCGGGCCGCGACTCCCGCGCATCGCGCCGTCCAACGTCTACCTGTCGAGCGACCGCAAGTGGGTCGTGATCGCCGCCAACCACGACACGCTGTGGCGCCGGCTGGCGAAGCTCATGGGCCACCCCGAGCTCGCCGAGGACCCGCGCTTTCAGTCCCACCACGCACGCGGCGAGAACGAGGACGTGCTCGACGAGATCATCGCCGAGTTCGCGGCCCGGCACACCGCGCAGGAGCTCGACCGGATCGTCAACGAGGCGGGCGTCGTGTGTGCGCCGGTGTACTCGGCGGCCGACATCTACGAGGACCCGTACTTCCGCGAGCGCGGGCTGCTGATCGAGTACGAGGACGAGGTCCACGGCCGGATCACGGCGCCGGGGGTCGTGCCACGGCTCACCGGCACGCCCGGCGGTGTGCGGCGCCCGGCCCGGTGGACCGTGGGGGCCGACACGGAGGCGGTCCTCGGGGACCTCGGGGTCGACGCCGCCGCGCTGGAGGAGCTGCGGAAGGCGGGCGTCGTGTAGCCCGCGAGCCGGATCGCAGGAAGAGGGACGACCGACCGCATCGACCAAGAGGAGAGCTCACACCATGGCCTACCGCCTGGGGGTGGACGTCGGTGGCACGTTCACCGACCTGTTTCTCGTCGACGACGAGCGTGCACGGCAGTGGCGCGTGAAGACGCCGTCGACGCCGAAGGACCCGTCGGACGGGGTGCTGACCGGCGTCGAGCGCATCTGCGCCGAGGCCGGCATCACGCCCGGGGACCTGCGCAACCTCGTCCACGGCACCACGGTGGCGACGAACGCGGTGCTCGAGGGCAAGGGCGCCCGCGTCGGCCTCGTCACGACGCGCGGCTTCGGCCAGATCCTGCACCTCGCCCGGTCGCAGACGCCCGGGCCGCTGGCCGGCTGGATCATCATGGTCAAGCCCGATCCGCCGGCCTCGCTCGCGGACACGCGCGAGGCGGTCGAGCGGATGGGCGCCTCCGGCGAGACGGTCGTCGCCGTCGACCGCGAGCAGGTCCGCGCGGTCATCGAGGACCTCATCGCCACCGGCGTCGAGTCGCTGACGATCTCGCTGGTCAACTCCTACGTGAGCGGACGCCACGAGCAGGAGATCGCCGACATCGTCGAGGAGGTCCGGCCCGGCTTCCCGGTGACCATCTCCTCCGACGTGCTGCCGGAGTTCCGCGAGTACGAGCGCACGCTCACCGCGTGCATGAACTCCTATGTCCGCCCGACGGTGGCCGACTACGTCAGCCGGCTGCAGGCCAGGCTGAGCGACCTCGGCACGGGCGGCGAGCTGAACATCCTGCGCTCCGACGCCGGGCTCATGACGCCGCGCGAGGCGGCGCGCAACCCGGTCTACGGCGTCCTCAGCGGCCCGTCGGGCGGCGTCGCCGGCGCCCTGCACGTCGCGACGCGCGCCGGCTTCCCCGACATCCTCACGTTCGACATGGGCGGCACGTCGACGGACGTGTCGCTGTGCCAGGGCGGCGAGCCGACGATCGGCCGCGAGACGACCATCGGGCAGTTCACGATCAAGGTGCCGTCGGTCGACGTGCACACGGTCGGCGCGGGCGGCGGCTCGATCGCGCACGTCCCGCAGCTCACGCGCGCCCTGCGCGTCGGCCCGCAGTCGGCCGGCGCGGACCCGGGCCCGGCCGCGTACGGCCACGGCGGCGTGGATCCGACCGTGACCGACGCCAATGTCGTCGTCGGCCACCTGCCGCCGCGCCTCATCGGCGGCGAGATGGAGCTGGACGTCGAGAAGGCCCGGGAGTCCGTGAACACGATCGCCGAGGCCACCGGCCTGACGCTCGACCAGGCGGCCGAGGGCATCCTCGCGATCACGAACGAGACGATGGCCGGAGCGCTGCGCCTCGTCTCGGTCCAGCGTGGCCATGACCCGCGGGACTTCGCGCTGGTCGCCTTCGGCGGCGCGGGACCGCTGCACGCCAACGCCGTGGCGGCGCTCATGGGCTCGTTCCCCGTGATCGTGCCGCCGTCGCCGGGGCTGCTGAACGCGCTCGGCGACCTCGTCGCCGACTTCCGCAACGAGTTCGCCCAGACGCTCATCCGTGTCACGGCGGAGGCGACGCCGGAGGAGCTGCTGGAGATCCTCGACGGGCTGGAGCGGCGCGCCCGCGACTGGATGGCCGAGGAGCAGATCTCGCCGGAGCGCCAGGGCGTCGCCTTCGTGGCGGACATGCGCTATCGCGGCCAGGGGTACGAGATCCCGGTGCCGCTCGACCTCGACGAGGTGCGCGCGAGCGATCTCGCGCGGCTGGAGGAGCGCTTCAACGCCCTGCACGAGCAGCTCTACGGCTTCCGGATGCCGAGCACGGCCTCGGAGATCGTGAACCTGCGCACCGTCGCCACCGGAGACCTGCCGAAGCCCGAGCTTCCCGAGGCCGAGCCCGGCGGGGCGGACGCGAGCGCGGCGATCGTCGAGCAGGGCGAGATCCTGTTCGAGGGCGAGCGCCGCCCGACCCCGATCTACGACCGCGGCCGGCTCGCCGCCGGCCACCGCCTCACCGGGCCCGCCATCGTCACCGAGTTCGACTCGACCACCGTCGTCCTGCCCGGCTACGACGCCGAGGTCGACCGCTACCTGAACATCCTGATCACGGAGGGCGCCCGATGAGCGCGACCGCAGACGGCCTTCGCATCGCCGAGATCCCCGAGCTGGACGTCGACCCGGTCACGCTCGACATCATCGAGAATGCGCTGCGCAACGCGCGCCACGAGATGGACGCCGTGCTGTTCCGCTCGGCCATGAGCCCGGTCATCCGCGAGCAGCACGACGAGTTCCCGATGCTCACCGACCCGCGCGGGCGCATGGTCGTCGGGCAGTTCGGCGCCTACATCAACGAGATGATGCGCGACTGGGACCGCGGCGTGTACCCGGGCGACGTGATCCTCACCTCCGACCCGTACAAGTGCTCGGCGTCGATCTCGCACACGAATGACTGGCTCGTGCTGCTGCCGATCTTCTACGAGGACGAGCTCGTCGGCTGGGCGTCGCAGTTCGGCCACCAGATGGACGCCGGCGGGCGCCTGCCGGGCTCGCTGCCGACGGGCGCGAAGACGATCTTCGAGGAGGGGCTGATCATCCCCCCGATCAAGATCGTCGAGCGCGGGGAGGTCCAGGAGGACGTCCTGCGCCTGATCCTCAACAACGTCCGCCTGCCCGAGATGAACCGGGCGGACCTCTTCGCGATCGTCGCCGGCTGCCGGGCCGGCGAGCGCGCGGTCATGGGGCTCTGCGACCGCTTCGGCAAGGCGACCTACCTCGCCGCGCTGCAGGCGCTGCTCGACCGCACCCACGAGGCGATGCGCACGCTGATCCAGCTCGCGATCCCCGAGGAGCCGCAGACGTTCGAGGACTGGATCGACGACGACGGGCTCGGCAACGGCCCGTACCGGATGCGCCTGACGATCTGGCGCGAGGGCGACCACGCCTGGTTCGACTGGACCGGGACGGACCCGCAGGCGATCGGGCCGGTGAACTTCTACCTCTCCGAGGGGATGTTCAAGATGTTCATCGGGGTCTACCTGATCATGGTCAACGACCCCCAGATCCTCTTCAACGACGGCTTCTATCCGCTGCTGCACGTCGTCACGCCGGAGGGGTGCCTGCTCAACCCGCGCTTCCCGGCCGCGCTGGGCGCCCGCACGCACGCGCTGACGCGCCTGTTCGACGTGCTCGGCGGCGCGCTCTGCAAGCAGGCGCCGGAGCTCAACACGGCCGCCGGCTACGGCACCTCGCCGTACATGCTCTACTCGGGCTGGGGCGAGGACGGGAAGTTCTTCTACGCGATGGAGATCCTCTACGGCGGGATCCCAGGGCGGCCGATCGGCGACGGCATGGACGGCCACTCCTGGTGGCCGCTCTTCGAGAACATCCCGACCGAGTACCTCGAGGCCTACTACCCCCTGCGCGTCGACGGCTATACGTCGGTGACGGACTCGGGCGGCGCCGGCCTGCACCGCGGCGGCAACGGCGTCGAGAAGCGCTACATCTACCTCGAGCCGGGCGACGTCTCGATCCACGACGACCGCTGGCTCACGCGGCCGTGGGGCGTGCTCGGCGGTGAGCCGGGCGAGCGCTCGACGAAGCTCCTGCGCCGCGCCGACGGCACCGAGGAGGCGCTCCCGGCGAAGTGCGACGAGGTGCACGTCGAGCCCGGCGACATGCTCGTCTACCGGACCGCGGGCGGCGGCGGCTGGAAGGACCGCCTGGACCGTGACGTCGCCGCGGTGCAGCGCGACGTGGCCTACGGCCTCGTCAGCCGCGAGAAGGCGCTTCGCAGCTACGGCGTCGTCCTGGACGACGACGGCGCGGTCGACGCGGCCGCGACGGCCGCCGAGCGCGAACGCCAGCGGACCGAGCGCGGGCCGGCGAAGGACTTCGACTTCGGGCCGTCGCTTCAGGAGACGCTCGCCGCGTGCGAGGCCGAGACCGGGCTGCCCGCGCCGAGCGCCCCGGTGGCGCATCGCTGGTCGCCGGTCGAGGCGCCCGAGGCGGCGATGGGGCGGGCGCGCGCCGCGGCGGACGCGGGCGCGGAGGCCGACCGAGCCGGCGGTGCGGCCGCCGCCGAGGACCCCACGGCGACCGGGGCCTAGGGGAGAGGGGAGGGCGCGCCGCCGGGGGGCGGCGCGTCTACCCCAACCCGCCGGTCGAGCGCACGTCCATGTGCTCGGCGTCGGGGTCGCCGGCGCGCGGAAAGCCGGCGTGCTCGGCGGCGCCGGGGCCCGGCGCCGGCCGGGGCGCGGCGGGGCCGATGAGGCTCTCGATCTCGGCGCGGCGGGCGTCGGACACGAGCGGCCAGTCCTCCTCGTAGCCGAACACGTCGCGCAGCGGCAGCGACCGGAACCCGGCGTTGACCATCTCGATGCGCCCGGCGTCGATGAGCGCCGGGTGGCGCACGCCGCAGGCCCGTCCGAGCGCGAGCATCTCGGCACGGAGCCCCACGAGGTAGTTGGCCGCGCGCGCCGACTTGAGCGTCGGGTCGAGGCCGCGCATGAGCCACCGGTCCTGCGTCGCCACGCCGGTGGGGCAGCGGCCCGTGTGGCAGCGCATCGCCTGGATGCAGCCGATCGAGAGCATCGCCTCGCGCCCGACGTTGACCATGTCGCAGCCGAGCGCGAGCGCCACGATGGCCTCGTCGGGGAAGCCGAGGCGCCCGGCGCCGATGAACACCACGTCCTCCGCCAGGCCGGCGCGGGCGAACAGCGGGTAGACGGCGGCGAAGCCCAGCTTGAACGGCAGCGCGACGTGGTCGCTGAACGTCAGCGGCGCCGCGCCCGTGCCGCCCTCGCCGCCGTCGATCGTCACGAAGTCCGGCCCGGCGCCGGTCCGGGCCATGCGCTCGGTCAGCGTCGCCCAGAAGCCGAGGTCGCCCACGGCCGACTTGACGCCCACCGGCAGGCCCGTCGCGTCCGCGAGGCGCTCGACGAACTCGATGAGCCCGTCGACGTCGTCGAACGCGGAGTGCCCGGACGGGCTGGCGCAGTCGCGATGCGCGGGCACGCCCCGGATCCGCGCGATCTCCGCGGTGACCTTCGGGGCGGGGAGCAGCCCGCCGAGGCCCGGCTTGGCGCCCTGCGAGAGCTTGATCTCGAGCGCGCGGACCGGGGCGCGGGCGATCGTCTCCTGCAGGTGCGCCAGCGAGAAGTGCCCGGCGTCGTCGCGACAGCCGAAGTACCCCGTGCCGACCTGGAAGATCAGCTCGCCGCCGTTGCAATGGGCCGGCGCGAGGCCGCCCTCGCCGGTGTTCTGCAGGCATCCGGCCTCGGCCACGCCCCGGTTGAGCGCCTCGACGGCGACGGGCGACAGCGAGCCGTAGCTCATCCCCGAGATGTTCAGCTGCGACGGCGGGCGGAATGCGTGGCGCCGCCGGTGCGCGGCGCCCAGCACCTTGCCGGCGGCGAGACGGTAGTCCGGGGGGCCGCCGGGCTCGCCCTCGGCGGCGGCGCGCGCCGGGAACGGCGAGTGGCGCAGGACGACCAGGCCGTCGGTCGCCTCGAGATCGTTGTCGGTCCCGAAGCCGAACGTGTTGATCTGCTTCTTGGCGGACGCGTAGACCCAGCGGCGCTGGTCGCGGGAGAACGGGCGCTCCTCGTCGTTGGACGTGACGACGTACTGGCGCAGCTCCGGCCCGAAGGACTCGAGCATGAAGCGCAGGTGCCCGACGACGGGGAAGTTGCGCAGGATCGCGTGCTGGCGCTGCACGAGGTCGTAGGCGGCGAGGCCGCCGAGCGCCGCCCCGGCGGCGGCGCCGGCGCGGCGCAGGAGGGAGCCGTTCGAG
>JAXDHC010000142.1:0-2528 GCA_034664705.1 Solirubrobacteraceae bacterium | reverse complement strand
AGGTGTCGTAGTTGGGGTACGTCGGCACGAGCCACCACGCGACGACCGCGGCGATCGCCAGCGCGGCCACGATCGCGAGCTCGGCCCGCGGGGCGCGCGCCGCCCCGGCGCGGGGCGCCGCGGGCGCGGCGGCGGTGGCGCGCATGCCGTCGCGGGCGCCGGCTCGGCGGCGGGGCGCTCCGTCCCGGCCTCGGCGCCCGCCGCGCCGGCCCGCGGCGCCGGCATCGCCGCGACCGCGGTGCCCACGGCGAGCAGCGTCCACGTCATCGGGTCCTCGAGGAACGACGCGTACAGCATCGTGTGCGCGACGAGCGCGACGAAGGCCGCGGCCACCGCCACGCGGACCGGCGACCCGGCCGCGCGCCGGAACAGCCGCCACAGCGCGCAGGCGAGCAGGGCGAGGTAGGCGGCGAGGCCGAGGATCCCCTGCTCGGCGGCGACCGTGACGGGGATCGTGTGCGACGCGGACGTCGCGCGCTGGCTGGAGACGTGCTCCGCGCGGCGGTACTCGCGCGCGAACGACCCCGCTCCGTGGCCGGTGACGGGGCGGGCCTCGAACAGGCGCACGCCGCCCGCGACGAGGTCGTAGCGCCCGCTCGTGGCCGCGTCGGCCGACTGGGAGCTGCCGAGGTCGAGCCGCAACGAGCCCGGGGCGAGGACCACGAACGCGGCCCCCGCGGCGAGCGCCGCCACGGCGAGCACGATCGCGCGCCGCGCGCTCCACCGCGCGCCGCCGAGCACGACGAGGCCCACGAGCAGCGCCGCGAAGCTCGACTGCGACAGCGTCAGGACGAGGCCGCCCCACAGCACCGCGAGCAGCAGCGATCCCGCCACGGCGTCGCGGGCGCGGCGCGCCCACAGCAGCCAGGCGGCGACGAGGAGCATCACGACCGCGAGGAAGCGCCCGTAGATGTTCGGGTCGAAGAAGAGCGAGTTGACGCGGAAGTAGTCCTGGAGCTGGTTGGACGCGATGACCTTCGGGTTCAGCAGCAGGTGGCGCGTGGCGTACTCCACGAAGCCGATCCCGGCGAACACGAGGGCGAGGACCACGAGCACGCCGAGGCACAGGCGGGTCAGCCGCGGGGTCCAGGCGACCCGGCTGACGAGCGCGAACAGCAGGGCGAACGGGACGTAGAAGAAGACGACGTTCTCCAGCGCGTGGTCGAAGTCGACCGAGTACGACGCCTGGACGGCGTAGAGCGCGAGGGCGATCGCGAGGACCACCTCGAGCGCCCCCGGCCCGCGCTCCGGCGGGGCGCCGTTTCGGGCCGCCCAGTCGCCGGACAGGCGCGGGAGCGCATACGCCAGGACGCCGGCGGCGACGACGCCGTACAGCGGGATGAGCAGGTTCGCCGTCGAGCCGCCCACGGCGATCGGCACCCGGAACGGCAGCGCGGCCACGGCGAGCACGGGCAGCGCCGACGGCCGGCGATGGATCGCCCAGGCGAGCACGCCGATCAGGGCGGCGGCGCCCGCGGCGGCCGCCGCCGCGATGCCCGGGCGGTCGACGAGCGTCTGGAACTGGTCGCTGTCGGAGATGTGGAAGACCAGGATCACGGGCGCGATCGCCAGCGCGGCGAGCATCGCGGCCGCGCGCGCGCGCGCCGACGGCGCCACCAGGGAGGCGGCCGCGAGCAGCGCGACCACGATCAGCGGGACAGGAGCGTCCATGTGCGCGCCATCAGCGCCGTCGTGGGGTCGGTCTCGTCGCGGGTGAGGGCCACGGGCAGCTCGGGCAGGCCGTAGCGCAGCACCAGTCCGCGGCCGAAGCGCACCGCGCTGATCGCCGGACGCCCGGCCTCGGTGACGGCGGACGAGGCGAGCCGGCCCTGCGTCCCGACCGCCGCGAGCGGCTCGAGCGTGCGCCAGCCCGGGAACTGGCCGTCGGTGCCCGCGAAGAGCTCGATCCGGTCCTCGGCCTCGGTCAGCGTGATCGGCGCGGGTGTGCGCTCGAGCGGCGCCGGGCGGCCGCCGAAGAGGTCCGTCGGCGCCGCCGGCGTGGGGTTCACGAGCCGCCCGCGGGGGGTCACGTCCACCTGGCGGCGCAGCGAGTCGAGCCCCAGCGACGCGACCGTGCCGCCGGCGCGGGCGAACCGGCGCAGGCGCTGCTGGAGGCCGCGCGGCAGCCAGCGCACGTCCGAGGGCAGCAGCACGCCGCGATGGCCGTCCAGCCCCGGGCCCTCACCCGCGGCCAGCGCGACGTCGGTCGTCACGTCGAACCGGCGCTCAGTGCGGGCCAGCCACGCCAGCAGCGGCGCGTCGCGCCGGGCGAATCCGGCGGGCAGGCCGTCGCCGGCGAGGACGCGGGACAGGCGGACGCCGAGGCCGCTGTCGAGCACGTCGGGCCGGCCGTCGCCGTCGTCGTCGACGGGGTTGCGGCCCTGCCAGGTCATCATCGGCAGGACGACGAGCACGGGGCGGCGGTCGGCCCCCTGGACGGCGAAGGGGACCGTCACGTGGCGTGCGCTCGTGCGGACCTCGAGGAGGTAGACGCCGGACTCGCGCCCCGGCGCGGCGATCCGCAGCAC
>JAXDHC010000141.1:0-3569 GCA_034664705.1 Solirubrobacteraceae bacterium | reverse complement strand
GCCCGCTGGTGCGGGTTCTCGCCGTAGGGCAGGTCGGTGACCTTCTCGTACGCCCGCAGGTGCAGCGGCGGGAAGTCGTCGGTCTTCTCGGCGAACCAGCGCGAGACCGCGGTGTCGTAGCGGGCGGTGTAGGCGAACGCCTCGGCGGCGAGCGACTCGCGGGTGGGGCGCGACAGGCTGCCCTGACGCTCGCGCAGCTCCTCGAGCACGGCGTCGTAGCTCTCTGGACGCACGACGACGCTCGTGAAGGCGTGGTTCTTGGCGGCCGCGCGGATCATCGTCGGGCCGCCGATGTCGATGTTCTCGATGATGTCCGCCTCGCTGGAGTCGAAGCGGGCCGCCGTGCGCTCGAAGGGGTAGAGGTTCACGCAGACGAGGTCGACGAGCTCGATGCCGTGCTCCTCGGCCTCGCGCATGTGCTGCGGGTTGTCGCGCACCCCGAGCAGTCCCGCGTAGAGCCGCGGATGCAGCGTCTTCACGCGGCCGTCCATGATCTCCGGGAAGCCAGTGAGGTCGTCGATGCCGCGGACCTCGAGACCGGCATCGCGCAGCTCCGCCGCCGTTCCGCCCGTCGAGACGACCTCGATCCCGAGGTCGGCCAGGCCGCGCGCGAAGTCCACGATGCCGCGCTTGTCGGAGACCGACAGCAGCGCCCGGCGCACGCGCACGGCGTCCGCGTCGGGCTCGTGATCCGGCATGGAGGACGGCTCGGCGATGTGGTCGAGCATAGTCAAGCGGGCGGTCGCGACATGGCGCCCCGGCGCGCATCCGGCGGCCCCCGCCACGGCCGGCGGCGAACCGGACGTGAGCGCCGCAGGTTGGAGAGGGCCGTGCGGCGGGAACACCGGGCGCGACGCGGTTCAGACAGAGGGGACGACATGCAGAGCAGCACGACCGATCCGGAACGCAGCCTGGAGCGCACGGGCGACGAGCTCGAGGAGCGCCTCGAGCGCCTCGACGACCGCATCGACGACTCCAAGAAGGAGCTCAAGGCCCGTCGCGAGGACGCGGAGGACCCGGCCGAGAGCGCCGCCGGCAACTGGGAGGACACCGACGACGACGCAGGCGGCGAGGACCCCGCCGGGTTCGACGACCCCGAGTCCGACGAGGAGGACGAGGACGAGTAGGGGCCTGGGCCTTCCGGTCGACAACGTCGGTCCTCGCCTCCGGCCCCATGCGGCGACCAAAGGCCTCGGGACTTCGCTCGCACGACCACGCCGGTCTCCCCGGGCGCAAGCGGCGAGCGAAGTCCCGTCAGCCGGCAGGCCGCGGCGCGGGCACGTGGCGGATGAGCACGCGGCGCGGGTGATCCGGGTCGCGGCGCACCGCGCCGGCGGCGATGAGCGCGATGGCGCGCGGCAGGAGCGCGTGCTCGATCGGGCGCAGCGCGGCGAGCACCTCGCCGGGATCGGTCGCGCCCGGCAGCTCGACGGCGCCCTGGAGGATGATGGGGCCGCTGTCGACCTCGCCGGGCTCGACGTAGTGAACGGTCACCCCGAAGACGCGAACGCCGTAGGCGAGCGCCTGCTCGACCGCGCGCACGCCGGGGAACGCCGGCAGCAGCGAGGGGTGCACGTTGACGATGCGCCCCGCGAAGCGCTCGAGGAACGCGTCCTCAAGGATCGCCATGTAGCCGGCGAGGACGACGAGCTGCACCTCGCGCTCGTCGAGCCATTCGGCGACCGCCGTGTCGCGGGCGGCCCGGTCGGCGAACGCGCCGCGCTCGAAGACGCGCGCCGGGACGTCGGCCGCCCGGGCGCGCTCGAGGGCGCGGGCGCCGGGCTGATCGGACGCGACGGCCACGATCTCGACCTCGCGGCCGTGCACGGAGTCGAGCAGCGCCTGGAGGTTGGTGCCGCTGCCCGACGCGAGCACGCCGACCCTCACGCCGCCCTGGCTCCGGCCACGCGCAGCTTCGGATAGGCGCCACCCGTGGAGCGCAGCCGTCCCTCGGCCAGCAGGGCGTCGACGCGCTCGAGGACCTCGCCGGGCGTCAGGTCGGCGAAGGCGCCGTAGAGCGGCAGCCCGTCGTAGGCGTGGCGGCGCAGCACCTGCGAGCGCCCGCCGCGCAGGATCTCGACGGCGCGGGTGCGGCCCACCGGCGGGTTGGCGCCCGCGACGACCTCCACGATCGCCTGGTCGAGGTCGCCCGCCGCCGAGCCGGGGACGGCGCGCAGCGCCCGCCGCGCCGGCGCCGCGGGCACGAGCTCGGGCGCGCACACGTCGCAGCACGGAACGGTCGGCGCCCCGTCGCCGGGATCGCCGAAGTGGCGCAGGATGGTCGCCCGCCGGCACGCGTCACCCTCGACGAGCGCCCACACGGTCCGGTACTGGTGCCAGCGGGCGCGCTGCGCGTCGCCCGCCGACGCGCGGCACGCCGCGCGGGCGCGCCCGTCGAACGGCGCCGCCAACCGGCCGCGCACGCGGTCGACCGGCGCGGGCGCGGGCTGCATGACGCCCGCCCGCGCGAGGTGGCCGACGATCGCGCGCACGCGCTCGGGATCGTCGCCGAGCTCGCCGACGCCGACGTCGAACGTGCCGCCCGCGTCGCCCAGCGGCAGCGTGCCCACGGCCGCGCCGAGGCGCTCGGCCACATCGGCGATGGCGGCGTCGTCGACCTCGGCCCGCTCGATGAAGAAGACATGCAGGCCCTTGTCGCGCGCCTCGGCGAGGAGCAGCGCTCGCGCGGGCCGGCCGTCGCGCCCGGCGCGGCCGGCCTCCTGGTACCAGGCCTCGACGGAGCCCGGCACCGACGCGTGCGCCACCGTTCGCACGTCGGCCTTGTCCACGCCCATGCCGAACGCGTTCGTCGCCACGACGATGTCGACCTCGCCGGCCATGAACCGGCGCTGCGCCGCGGCGCGCGTGTCCCGCGCGAGGCCGGCGTGGTAGGCGACGACCTCGATCCCCAGCGCGCTCTCCAGATCGCCCGCGAGGCGCTCGGTGTCGGCCCGCGTGCCCGCGTAGACGATCGCCGGGCGCGCCTCGGCGTCCGCCAGCGCCGCGGCGAGCCGGCTGCGCTTCTCCGCGGGGCCGCGGCAGGGCACGACGGCGAAGGAGAGGTTGGGGCGGTCGAACCCGGTCGAGACGCGCACGGGCTCGCGCAGGCCGAGCCGCGCGCCGATGTCGGCGGCGACCTGCGGCGTGGCGGTCGCCGTCGAGGCGACGATCGCCTCCGCGCCGAGCCAGCGGGCCGCGTCGGCGAGGCGGAAGTAGTCCGGGCGGAAATCGTGGCCCCACTGCGAGACGCAGTGGGCCTCGTCGACGACGAAGAGCCCGACGCGGACGTCGCGGATCGCCTGCAGGAAGCCCGGCGAGGAGAAGCGCTCGGGCGCGACGTACAGGAGCTTCAGCTCTCCGGCGGCGGCCCGCGCGACGGCGGCGCGGTTGGCGGCGGCGTCCTGCTGGGCGTTGACGAGGCCGGCGCGGCCCGGCACCGTCCGCTCGAGCGCCTCGACCTGGTCCTGCATGAGCGATACGAGCGGCGAGACCACGAGCGTGAGGTCGTCGCGCAGGAGCGCGGGCAGCTGGTAGCAGAGCGACTTGCCCGCGCCCGTGGGCATGACGAC
>JAXDHC010000140.1:0-8877 GCA_034664705.1 Solirubrobacteraceae bacterium | reverse complement strand
CGGAGGCCTGCCCACCACAGGGCATTTCTTGAGCGGTCCGTGCGTGCCGGCCGAGCGGCGCGAACGCGGCCCGGCCGGGCGTGCGATCAGAAGCGCTCCCGCCGCACGGTCGCCGTCTTGCCCTTGATCGTGCTTCCCCGCAGCGCCGTGAAGACCTCGTCGACGGCCGAGTCCGGCACCTCCACGAGCGAGAAGCGGTCGGTGATCTCGATCGCGCCGATCTCGTTGCCGCTGAGGTAGGACTCGCCCGCGATGGCGCCGACGAGGTCCTGCGGCCTGATGCCCGCGTTGCGCCCGGCGCCGACGAAGATGCGCGTCATCCCGCCGTCGCGGGCGCGCTTCGGCCGCGGCGCGCGCCCGCGGCCCCCGGCCCCGTCGCCGTCGTCGCGGTCGCGACGCCCCGGCGGCGCCTCCGGGAGCTCGGCGTCGTCGCCGACCGCGCCGCTCGACTCGTGCGCGAGCTTGACCGCCGCGAGCGCGACCTCCATGACGCCGAACTCGTCGGCGAGCGTCTCGACGACCACGCGGAAGGACTCGACGTCGTCCTCCAGCAGCGTCTCGTGCAGCGCCGCGCGCGTGATCTCCAGCCGGCGGGCGCGCAGGTCGGCGATGCTCGGGACCTGCTCGATCGCGATCCGCTGGCCGGTGATCCGCTCGATCGCCTTGAGCATCCGATGCTCGCGGGGCTGCGCGAACGTCACGGCCACGCCCTCGCGGCCGGCCCGCCCCACGCGCCCGATCCGGTGCACGTAGGCCTCGGGCGCGGACGGGACGTCGTAGTTGATGACGTGGGTGAGCTGCTCGATGTCCAGCCCGCGCGCGGCGACGTCGGTCGCGACGAGGAGGTCCGCGGTGCCCGCGCGGAGCCGGCCCATGACGCGGTCGCGCTGCGGCTGGCCCATCCCGCCGTGCAGCGCCTCGGCGCGGTAGCCGTGCCCGTTCAGCGTCTCGGTGACCTGGTCGACCTCGTCGCGCGTGCGGCAGAAGACGATCGCGGCCGTCGGGGCCTCGAGGTCGAGGACGCGCCCGAGGGCGACCGGCTTCTGGGCCCGCGGGATCACGTACGCGCTCTGGCGCACGAGCGGCGCCTCGCCGGGGGCCGGCGTCTCATGGCCCATCTCGATGCGGACCGGGTCGCGCAGGTGGCGCCGGGCGATGCGGTCGATGCGCGCGGGCATCGTGGCCGAGAAGAGCACCGTCTGGCGCTCCGCCGGGCTGGCGTCGAGGAGCGCCTCGATGTCCTCGGCGAAGCCCATGTCGAGCATCTCGTCGGCCTCGTCGAGCACCAGGATGCGCAGCGCGTCGAGCGCGAGGCTGCCCCGGGCGAGGTGGTCGACGGCGCGGCCGGGCGTGGCGACGACGACGTCGACGCCGCGCTGGAGGACGCGCAGCTGGCGGCCGATCGGCTGCCCGCCGTAGATCGGCAGGACGCGCGCCCCGAGGTCGCGGCCGTAGCGATGGACGGCCTCGGAGACCTGCATCGCGAGCTCGCGCGTGGGAACGAGGACGAGCGCCGTCGGCTTCGCGCCGCGGTCGCCGGGCGGCAGGCGCTGCAGGACCGGCAGCGCGAAGGCCGCCGTCTTGCCGGTGCCCGTGGCCGCCTGGCCCAGCAGGTCTCGGCCCTCCAGGAGCGGCGGGATGGCCTCGCGCTGGATCGGCGTCGGCTCTTCGTAGCCCAGGCCGGCGAGCGCCTCGAGGAGCTCGGGGCGGAGGGACAGGTCGGCAAAGGTGGTCGTGATCACCCCGATAGGGTTTCAGGGCGATGCGGCAAGGGGCGGCGTCAGCGATGCGCCGTGCCGCGCCGGCGGCTCACGCGTCGGGCTCGAAGACCCACGGCCCGTCGCTCCAGCCGTCGAGGTCGTACTCCGACATGCACTGCCCGACGAGGTCGTCGAACTGCTGCGTGAGGCCGCGGACGCCCGAGAAGCGCGCCATGTCGAGGCGCATCTGCTCCTGGTTGCCGCTGTAGTTGATCTCGTACCACTCGTGGCGCGAGCCGAACTCGCTGCCGACGGCGTCCCAGATGAGCTTGAAGAGCTTGATGCGGTCGTGCGCGTCGCCGGTCGAGCCTCGGTAGAAGCGGTCGATCAGCGGGCGCAGCTCCTCGCTCTGCAGGTCGGCGTTGCTCGAGGGCACGACGAGCGGCGCGCCGCCGAGGACCTCGGCGAAGATCGCGCGCGCCTTCGGGACGGCCATCGTGCCGAAGAGCCGGACCAGCGTCGCGTACTCGAGCGGCGGCACGACGCTCTCGCCCGGGCCGCGCATCGGCTCGTGGCACAGCGCGGACGTGATCGCCCAGATGAGGTTGCGCCAGCCGACGAGCTCGCCGAGCTTGGCCTGGACGCCGCGGAACTGGTCGGTGCCGTTCGCCTTCAGGCCGCGGGCGAGCAGGCCGCAGAGGAAGTCCAGCTTGACCGCCAGGCGCGTGCCCGACTGCAGCGTGTAGCGCGGCATGAAGCCCGACGCGGCGTAGAAGCCCGTCGCCTTCTCGACGTCGCGGTAGACGAGCACGTTCTCCCACGGGATGAACGCGTTGTCGAACATGACGACCGCGTCGTTCTCGTCGAAGCGGCTGGACAGCGGGTTGTCCCACGGCGAGCGCGCCGCGCGCTCGTAGGAGTTGCGGCACAGCAGCTTCTTGCCCGGCGTGTCCATCGGGGCGATGAACACGAGCGCGTAGTCCTCGGCCTTGCCCTTCTCGAGCTGCACGGCGCTGTTCTGCGCGACGAAGGTGGCGTGCGTGAGCGCCGAGCCGGTCGCGAGCATCTTCGCGCCGGAGACGACCATGCCGTCGTCGCGCTCCTTGACGACGTGCACGTAGACGTCCTCGACCTCGTGGACGGCCTTGTGGCGGTCGATCGGCGGGTTGATCAGGACGTGGTTGAGGAAGAGGACCTTCTCGGCGTAGTCGCGGTACCACTTGCGCCCGCTCTCCTGAAACGGCGCGTACCAGTCCGGATCGGCGCCGAGGGTCGCCATGAACGACGCCTTGTAGTCGGGCGTGCGGCCCATGTGGCCGTAGGACATCCGCGACCACAGGGCGATCGCCTCGCGCGACGCGAGCAGGTCCTCGCTCGAGTACGACGGCATGAAGAAGCGGTGCGTCCTGATCCCCTGGCGGTCCTCCGCCACGAGGACGTCGCGCGTCTCGGGGTCGTGCATCGCGTCGTACAGCCGCGCGATCGAGCGCGCCGAGTTGCGGAACGCGGGGTCCGTCGTGACGTCGGCGACGCGCTCGCCGTCGATCCACACCTCCCGCCCGTCGCGCAGGCTCTCGAGGTACTCGTCCCCGGTGAGCGGCTCGGTTCGCGTCAGCTCCGCCATGTTCGTCTCTCCACCTCGTCGGCTTCAGCGCAGAACACCGTACCGCTTTGCAGAACAGCCCGCCGCCGTGCCGTCCGGCCCCAACGGATCGCGGAGTACGATTCCGTCATGCAGAACAGCGGTGTCGATCCGAAGCGGCCCGAGTACCCGATCGCCTCGGTCGACAACGCGCTCACGCTCCTGTCGCTCTTCCGCGAGCGCGGGCAGATCCGTGTCTCGGAGGCGGCCGAGGCGCTCGGCGCCGCCCGCTCCACCGCGCACCGGCTCCTCGCGATGCTCGAGTACCACCGCTTCGCGCGCCAGGACCCGGTGACGAAGGCCTACCTCCCCGGCCCGGCGCTCATCGAGGTCGGCCTCGCGGCCCTCGGCAGCCTGGACATCCGCGCGGTCGCCCGTCCGGTGCTCGAGCGCCTGAGCGAGGAGGTCCAGGAGACGGTGCACCTCGTCGCGCTGCACGACGGCTCGGCCCTGTTCCTGGACTCGGTCGAGACGTCCCGCGCGCTGCGCATCGGCTCGCGGGTGGGCCGCGTCATGCCCGCCCACTGCACGGCCGGCGGCAAGGCGCTCCTCGCCCAGCTGCCCGCCGGCGACGTCCGCCGCCTCTACGACGGCGGCGCGCTGGAGCAGCTGACGCCGCGATCGCTCGGCAGCGTCGAGGACCTCGAGGCCGACCTCGCGGCGATCCGCGAGCGCGGCTTCGCGACGAACTTCGGCCAGAGCGAGCCCGACGTCGCCGCGATCGCCGTCGCCGTGCCCGGCCGCCCGGACCGCGGTGCGGCGATCACGGTGTCGGCGCCGATCACGCGGCTGGCCGAGGACGACGCGCCGCAGATCGCGCAGGCGGCCGCCCGGGCGGCCGCCGAGCTGCAGCGCCGCTCGCTCGGCGGCGACGGGCGCTAGGCGGTCAGCGCGGCGAGCAGCTCGCCGACGTCGGCGATGACGACGTCGGGGCGCTGGGACTCGGGCAGCGCGGCGACGTCGCCGGCGTCGACGATCCCGCTCAGCACGAGCACGGTGGCGGCGCCCGCGGCGCGGCCGACGGCGATGTCGAGCGTCGGGTCGTCGCCGACGACCACGATGTCCTCCGGCGCGCAGCCGAGCCGGCCCGTCGCGACGTCGACCACGAGGCGCGACGGCTTGCCGACGATCGTGGGCTCGGCGCCGGTCACGTGCGCGAGGCCGGCGGCCGCGGCGGCCGACGTGCTGGCGAAGCGCCCGTGGCGGCCGGGGATCGCCGGCGCGTAGGAGGTGACGAGGAACTCGGCGCCCGCCCAGATCGCCTCGGCGGCGACCTGCACGTGCGTGGCGGTGAGCTCGCGGACGGGGCCGACGAAGACGACGTCGGCCCGCGTGCCCGGGTCGGGCGCCACGACGGTGACCCCGGCGCGCCGCAGCGGCTCGGTGACGCCCTCGCCGCTGACGACCATCACCGTCGCGCCGGCACGCTCGCGCGCGAGCCAGTCGGCCGCGATCACCGGCGGCGTGAGCATCTCCGCGTCCTCGACGTCCAGGCCGTGCCCGCGGAGGCTCGCGGCGTAGGCCTCGGGCGGCCGGCCGGAGCCGTTGGTGCAGCAGAGCAGCCGCGCGCCGCGGCGCTTGAGCCCCGAGACGAGGTCCGCGGCGCCGGGCACCGCGCGCCCGCCGATCCCGCCCGGCGCGTCGCCGAGCACGAGGCAGCCGTCGACGTCGAAGATGAACGCGCCCGACGCGGCGAGGCGCTCGAGCGTCGGCGCGTCGCCGGCGCCGTCACGGCTGCTCACCCACGCCCTCCGGCGACGGCGGGGCGGCCGGCGGCGCGGGTGGTTGACGCCCGGAAGAACCCTCTGGTACTTTGGGATCGCGTTCTGGACAACAGAACCGCAGCCTAGCAGTCGCGCCGATGGGAGGAGCATCGGGTCGTGCCCTGGGGCCGACTGCGCACGTCCGCCGCCGACGGAGAGAGGGTCATGGCAACGATCGAGCAGAGGCGCTTCCCCTACCTGTGGGAAGTCGACACGCCGCCCGGCGGCGAGGGCTGGGAGAGCACGTACCCCTACTACCTCGTCTCGTCCGAGGAGACCCGGGCGCACGAGCAGCAGCTGTTCTGGTTCCAGGACAGCATGCACCACCCGCACCCGTACTTCCCCTTCGACACGATCACGTTCGAGGCGTGGGGCATGTCCTGCGGCGCGTACAGCACCCGGGTCTTCGCCCTGCCGCCGTCGCGCGGCCTCGACCTGCGCCTCGTCAACGGCTACCTCTACATCGGCGCCGTCCCCGTCACCGATCCCGAGGAGATCGGGGCGCGCGCGGTCGAGTTCGAGAAGCGCGCCGGCCACTACTACGCCAACTGGCCCGACCTGTTCGCGCGCTGGCGCGAGAAGGCGGAGGCGGCCATTCACGAGATGGAGGCCATCACGATCCCCGCCCTCCCCGAGCTCGAGGACGAGGCGGTCGTCTTCGAGGGACGCGGGCGCTCCTCGGCCCACGACCTCCTGTCGGGCTACACCCGCCTGGTCGACCTGTTCTTCCTCGTGTGGCAGTACCACTTCGAGATGCTGAACATCGGCTACGGCGCGTACATCACGTTCTTCCAGTTCTGCCGGCAGGCGTTCCCGACGATCGATGAGCAGACGATCGCCCGGATGGTCGCGGGCATCGACGTGCTGACCTTCCGTCCCGACGAGGAGCTCAAGGGCCTGGCCCGCAAGGCCGTCGAGGTCGGCGTCGCCGAGGCGATCGCCGGCGCCGAGGACCCGCTCGCCGCGCTCGCGACGCTCGACGCGCAGGACGGCGGGCGCGAGTGGCTCGACGCCTTCGAGGCGGCGAAGTACCCGTGGTTCAACTTCTCCAGCGACTACGGCTTCTACCACGACCAGCTCAGCTGGATCGACGACCTCTCGATCCCGCTCGCCGGCATCCAGGGCTACATCCGCCGGCTCCAGCGCGGCGAGGACATCGCCCGGCCGACCGAGGAGCTGCGGCGCGAGCGCGACCGGCTCGCCGAGGAGTACGGCAGCTACCTCGACGACGAGAACCGCGCGCAGTTCACCCAGCTGCTCGAGCTGTCGCGGACGGTCTTCCCCTTCATCGAGGACCACAACTTCTACGTCGAGCACTGGATGCACACGGTCTTCTGGGGCAAGATGCGCGCCATCGGCGCCCTGCTCGTGGAGCGCGGCCAGTTCCCCCACGACGACGACGTCTTCTTCCTGAACCGCCACGAGCTGGCGCAGGTGCTCTACGACGTCGCCGACGCGTGGGCCGTCGGCGTCGAGGTGCGCCGCCCGGCGCACTGGACGAACGAGGTCGCGCGCCGCCGCGAGCGGATCGAGGCGCTGCGCGAGTGGACGGCCCCGCCGGCCCTCGGCGCGCCGCCGGAGATCGTCACCGACCCGTTCGCGATCATGAACTACGGCATCACGAGCGAGCGCGTGACCTCCTGGCTCGGCGACGAGCCGGCGGAGGGCCGTACGAGCCTGTCGGGGATCGCCGGCTCGCCCGGCGTCATCGAGGGGCCCGCGCGCGTCATCCGCTCCGAGAAGGAGCTCGGCGCCGTCCAGGAGGGCGAGATCCTCGTCTGCACGATCACGGCGCCGTCGTGGGGCCCCGTCTTCTCCACGATCGCCGGCGTGGTGACCGACATCGGCGGGATGATGTGCCACGCGGCGATCGTCTGCCGCGAGTACGGCGTGCCCGCGGTCGTCGGCACCGGCTTCGCGACCCAGTCGCTGCAGACCGGCCAGCGCCTGCGCGTGGACGGCGGCACGGGCGAGGTGACGGTCCTGGCGTGAGCGCGTACGCCGTCGCATTCGAGGAGGCGGTCGCCCGCGAGGTCGCGCACGCGGGCGGCAAGGCGGCGCGCCTCGCCGAGATGGAACAGGCGGGCGTGCCCGTGCCCGCGGGCTTCGTCGTGTGCGCGGACGCCTGGCGCGAGTTCGTCGCGACCGGCGACCACCGCGAGCGCGTCGGCGCGGCCCTCGCGCGCGTGAGCGAGCACTCCCCCGCGCCGGCGCTCGCCGCCGCCGCGGCCGAGCTGCACCGGATCGTGCTCGAGGGCGCGCTGCCCGAGCGGCTCGCCGCCGAGGTGCGCGACGCCTACGCGCGCCTCGCGCGCGACGCGGGGATGGCCGACCCGCCCGTCGCCGTGCGATCGAGCGCGACCGTCGAGGACGCGGCCGGCGACAGCTTCGCCGGCCAGTACGAGAGCTACCTGTGGATCCGCGGCGCCGAGGAGGTGCTGCGCCACGTCCAGCTCTGCTGGGCCGGGCTGTTCAACGCGCACGGGCTCGCGTACGCCGCCCGGCGCGACGCCGACGTCGTCACCGGCGGGATGGCCGTGGTCGTGCAGCGCATGGTCCGCGCGCGCGCCAGCGGCGTGATGTTCACCCTCGACCCGGCGACGGGCGACCCGTCGGTCGTCTCGATCGAGGGCAGCTGGGGCCTGGGCTCGACCGTCGTGGGCGGCGAGGTGACGCCGGACCAGTACGTCGTCGCGAAGGCGACCATGTCGATCCGCGACCGCCGGGTCCGCCGCAAGGACGTGCTCGACGCGCCCGTCGCGGACGGCGGCACGCGCCGCGAGGACGTGCCCGACGACCGTCGCGAGGCGCCGTGCCTCTCCGACGAGGAGATCCTCGAGCTCGCGCGCATCGGTCGCACGCTCGAACGCCGCTACGGCGCGCCGCAGGACGTCGAGTGGAGCATCGACGACGAGCTCGGCTTCCCGGACGGCGTGTTCGTCGTCCAGTGCCGGCCGGAGACCGTGTGGAGCCGCCGGCGCGCGACGCCGGTGCTGGACCCGCGCGCCGACGCGCTCAGCTGGATCACCCAGGCGCTCACGAAGGGCGCGTAGCGCTGGAGAACAAGGTGCTCGACATGCTGGGCGACCTCGAGCAGGAGCAGCACACCCTCGACGAGGTGCGCGGTCACGCCCAGCGGCTGGCCCGCGAGACGGCCGGCGCGACCGTGTAGCGCGACCGCCCGATCACGACGAGCGACGACGACCGGGTGGCGCGGGCATGGAGGCCGTGATCCTGTGCGGCGGCCGGGGCAGCGGGAAGATCACGACCCGCCTTGAAGACCCGTCAGGACGTCGTCGTCGACGACACGAACCCGACGCCCGACGCCCGCACGCGCTACGCCGTCCCGGCCCTCGAGGCCGGCTTCAAGGTCGTCTGCTGCCTCCCGGGCGACTCGGCGCAGGACGCGCTCGTGCCGCTCAGCGTGGCGGAGGGCGTCCACGAGATCGTGCGCGCGCGGCCGGGCCCGGCGGGCGGCTGGGTGATCGAGCCGATCGCCCCGCCGGCCGTGCTCCGCGCCGCCGCGCTCAGCTGGGAGCGAGCGGCTCGCCGGCCAGGAACGCCGCGCCGCGCCCGTAGAGGCGCTCGACCTCCGGGCCCGTGAGCCCGGGCATGTCGCGCTTGACGTCGAAGCCGATGGCGGTCTGCAGATAGGCCAGGTGCCGGTAGCCCTCTGGGAAGCGCTCGAGCACCGTGGGATCGAGCGAGAGGCTCTCGCGGGGGTCGACCGGGTCGATGCGGTCCTTCTCGTAGATCGGCTGGCGCAGCACGA
>JAXDHC010000139.1:0-3681 GCA_034664705.1 Solirubrobacteraceae bacterium | reverse complement strand
GTGTCCCACATCGCCCGTCTCATCCCCGCCGGGGCGCTCGTCGCGCTGCTCCTGCTGCCGACGGCCGCCCACGCCGACAGCAGGCCCGGCGTGCAGACCACCGCGCCCACGGCGGTCGCCGACACGTCGGCGACGCTCACCGGCCGGGTGCAGCCGATCGCCGGCGCGACGTCGTACCGCTTCGAGTACGGCACGACGGGCTACACGAACGTCACGCCGACGCAGGCCATGTCGGCGGGGAGCCAGGCCCGCACCGTCTCGGCCGTCGTGTCGGGGCTCGCCCCGGGCACGCTGCACCGCTTCCGCGTCGTGGCGTGGTACTCCTGGAACTCCGGCCAGGGCGCCGTGGGCGCGGAGCAGACCTTCACGACGACCGCCACCGCGAGTACAGGCGGGGCGCCCACCGCGCCCGGAACCGCCGCTCCGGCCCCCGCGCCGGCGGCCGCCCCGGCGCCCGCGCCGGGCGGGTCGCCGGGCACGCCCGGGGCCGCCCCGGCGACCGGGCCTCCCACGGGGCTTCCGTCCGCGGCGGCGCCCGCGCCGCTGCCGCTGGCCGCGCCGGACGCCCAGCCGGTGCTCGGCCGCTCGATGCTCGTCGCGCCCGTGCGGGGCACGGTCACCGTGCGCATCCCCGGCGCGGCCGGCTTCGCCGCGCTGTCCGCGGGCAGCTCCGTGCCCGTCGGCGCCGTCGTCGACGCGCGGGCCGGCACGCTTCAGCTCACGACCGCCCTCGCCGGCGGCCGGGTTCAGGCCGGCCGGTTCGGCGGCGCCGTCTTCCAGGTCAGGCAGGCCGCGACCGGCGGCGGCATGACCGATCTCGTGCTGCGCGGCGGCGACTTCGGCGCATGCCCGCGCGGCGCCCACACCGGCGCCCGCGCCGCGGCCGTCGACCGCCGCAAGCCGCCGGTCCGGCGCCTCTGGGGCGAGGACGAGGGCGGGCGCTTCCGCACCCGGGGGCGCAACAGCGTCGCGGTGGTCCGCGGCACGAAGTGGGTGACGACCGACACCTGCGCCGGCACCCGCACGACCGTCACCGAGGGCGCCGTCGCCGTCCGCGACCTCGGTCGCCGGCGCACCGTCCTCGTGCGGGCCGGCCACAGCTACCTCGCGGCCGCGCGGCGCTGAGCGATGCTCGGCGCCGTGCTCACGCGCGTCCGCGCGGCGTTCCGCCAGCCGCACGTCGTGGCCGTGCTCGTGGCGGGCGTCGTCGCCGGCGGCGTCGGTGCGGCCGCCCAGGCCGCGCACCTGATGCCGGGCCTGGAGAGCGAGACGCTCACCCTGCGCTTCCAGGCGCGCGCCGCCGCTCCGCCGCCCGAGATCGTCATCGTCGCCGTCGACGACGTCACCTTCTCCGATCTCGGGATCCAATGGCCGTTCCCGCGCTCGCTGCACGCGCGCGCCATCGACCGGCTGCGGCAGGCGGGGGCCCGCACGATCGTCTACGACGTGCAGTTCACCGAGCGCACGCAGCCGCGCGAGGACCTCGCGCTGTACAACGCCGTCGGGCGTGCGCGCAACGTCGTGCTCGCCACCAGCGAGGCCGACGCGCACGGGCGGACGAACGTCCTCGGCGGCGACGAGAACCTCGCCGCGGCCGGGGCCGGGGCGGCCGCGAGCAACCTGCCCACCGGCCCGGGGGGCGTCTTCCAGCGCTTCACGCACTCCGCGATCGGGATGGACACGATGGCCGTCGCCGCGGCGCGCCGGTCCGGCGGCCCGCGCCTGCGCCCGGCGGACTTCGAGCCGGGCGGCGCCTGGATCGACTACCGCGGCGGGCCCGGCACGATCGAGACCGTCTCGTTCTCCGCGCTGATCCGCGGCCAGGTGGACCCGCGGACCTTCCGCGACCGCATCGTCGTCGTCGGCGCGTCCGCGGCCGCGCTGCAGGACGTGCACGCGACGCCGGCGAGCTCCCAGGCGGTGATGGCCGGCCCGGAGATCCAGGCCAACGCGATCTGGACGGCGATGCATGGCCTGCCGCTGCGGACCGCCGCGCTGTGGTTCGACCTGCTCGCGGTCTTCGCCCTCGGGCTGGCCCCGGCGCTCGCCGGCCTGCGCGCCCGCCCGCTCGCCGTCGCGCTCGTCACGCCGCTCGTCGCGGCGGGCTGGATCGGCGTCTCGCAGCTCGCCTTCGGCGCGGGCTTCATCGTCGCCGTCGTGTGGCCGCTGGCGGCGCTGCTGATGGGCACGACCGGCACGGTCGCCGCGCGCTACCTCGCCGAGCTCGGCGAGCGCCGGCGGGTGACGAGCCACAACGAGCTCCTCGAGCGCCGCGTGCGCGAGCGCACCGAGGAGCTGCACGAGACGCAGCTCGAGGTCGTCCGCCGCCTCGCCCAGGCGGCGGAGTCGCGCGACGGCGACACCGGCCATCACATCGAGCGGATGAGCCGGCTCTGCGAGCGCCTGGCGCTCGCCGCCGGCTTCACCGTCGAGGACGCCGAGCTCCTGCGCCACGCCAGCGCGCTGCACGACGTCGGCAAGATCGGCATCCCCGACCGGGTGCTCCTCAAGCCCGACCGGCTCGACGACGAGGAGCTGGCGATCATGCGCACCCACACGGAGATCGGGGCCTCGATCCTGGCCGGCTCGCGCTCGAGGCTGCTCCAGCTCGCAGAGGTCGTCGCGAGCACGCACCACGAGCGCTGGGACGGCGCCGGCTACCCGGCCGGCCTGCGCGGCGAGGAGATCCCGCTCGCGGGGCGCATCAGCACGATCTGCGACGTCTTCGACGCCCTCACCTCGGAGCGCCCCTACAAGGCGGCGTGGTCGGTGGAGGAGGCCCTGGCGGAGATCGCCCGGCTGAGCGGGCGGCAGTTCGATCCGGACCTGGTCCCGGTGTTCCTCGGGATGTGGCCCGTGGAGTCCGAGCGCGTCAGGACCGCCGTGCCGGCGCTCGCGACCGTGCGCTGAGCGGCCCCCGGCGCGCCGCGGTCGATCATCTAGGGTTCGGCCGGTGCCCGAGCCCGACGCCGCCGTCGCCGTCACCCGCCTGGACGAGCTGACCCGCCGCCTGCGCCACGAGTGCCCGTGGGATCGCGAGCAGGACGAGCGCTCGATCGTCCCGCACACGATCGAGGAGGCCTACGAGCTCGCCGACGCCGCGAACGCCCGCGACGACGGCAAGCTGCTCGACGAGCTCGGCGACGTGCTGTTCCAGGTCCACTTCCTCTCGCTGCTGCTCGAGGAGCGCGGGGCCGGCTCCCTCGCGGAGGTGGCCGAGCACTGCCGCGCCAAGCTCATCCGCCGCCACCCGCACGTCTTCGGCGACGCCGCGGCCGAGACCGCCGGCGAGGTGCTGCGCAACTGGGACGAGATCAAGCGCGGCGAGCCCGGCCGCGAGGAGGGCGTCTTCGGCGACGTCCCCGAGAACCTCCCGGCGCTGCTGCATGCGCGCAAGGTCCAGCGCCGGGCGGCGTCGAGCGGCTTCGACTTCCCCGGCGTCGAGGGCCCCCTGGCCGGCACCGAGGCGGAGCTCGCCGAGCTCTCCGAGGCCGTCGCCGCGGCGGGGGCGGACGCCGAGCGCGGCGCGGCCGCGCCCGAGCCGGTCCGCGACACGCTGTTCCACGAGGTCGGCGACGTCCTCTTCGCCGCGGTCAACGTCGCGCGCAAGCTCCGCGTCGACCCCGAGCTCGCCCTGCGCTCGGCGAGCGCCCGCTTCCGCGGGCGCATCGAGACGGCCCA
>JAXDHC010000138.1:0-5436 GCA_034664705.1 Solirubrobacteraceae bacterium | reverse complement strand
CCGGCGACTCCGAGCGCGCGCGGCGCGCGATGCGCGCCCACCTCGATCACGTCGAGGACCTCATCCGCGCGTCGATCGCCCAGCGCGGTGACTGACGCGACGAGCGGCGGTGGCGGCACGCCGGCCGCCACCGCCTGCCGTCGCCCTCACGGCGTGGGGAGGATGCCGCCGGAGAAGTACTCGAGGTAGAGGGTCGCGAAGGCGGCCACCACGCTCGTGATGCCGACCGTCCGCGCGGCGACCTTGCCGTAGGGCAGCGCGCAGAAGCCGAGGAGGACGAGCACGTAGATCGCGAAGACGACCTCGGTGAGCGCGATGTGCATCGTGAACCCGGTCCCGAGCGTCGGCAGGATCATCATCTCGATGACGTGCAGGATGGCCAGGAACCCGCACATGGTCCCGATCGGCTTGAGGCTCCAACCGCGCAGCTGCGCGGCGGTGACGCCGATCCAGAGGAGGGTGAACTTGATGCTCAGCGACGCGTACAGCAGCTGCGTCTTGACCGTGTCGGGGTCGTCGGTGCCGAACGGCGCGCCGACGACGAGCCAGACGGCGAGGAACGCCAGCGTGATCGCGCCGCCGAGGCTGCCGACGAGCGCGACCGTCTTGCCACTGGTGGCGTCGTCGTCGGGGCCACCGTGCGCGCCCAGCAGATGCATGCCGTTGGCGAACAGCGCCGTGGCGAGGCCGACGACGCCAACGGAAACCGGAGACAGACCCATCGTGCTCCCTTGTCTCGATGAACGGACAGGGGCGAGCGCGGCGGCGCGAGGCCGCCGGCCGCCCCACTGCTCGTCGGCTACCGCGCGGCGCCGGCCGCGCGCTCGGTGACCGGGTGGTCGCCGAGGATGTCCTCGAGGCCCGGACGGGCGTACTCGCCCGGCTCGGCGACGACATCGACGAGGTTCTCGATGTCGCGCTCGTAGACCTCCATGAGGATGGAGTGCAGCGTCGCGTACGCGGTCGGGTAGTCGTCACACGTGAACGACACGGTGCCGCGCTTGGGCGAGGTGACCTGGGGATGCGTCGCCAGCACGAGGTCGACGTCGCTCAGCGGCTCGTCGCCCCACGGGCGGTCGATGAAGCGCTGGTTGTCGTCCACGCGCGCGCCGAGCGGCGCCTCGCCGACCGCGTCGGGCGAGAGATCGAGCTCGATCGTGACCGGCAGCTCGCACAGGACCGGCTTGAACGCGCCCGCCTTGGCGTCCGTGATCGCGCTGCGCGCGGTGTCGCGCAGCAGGCGCCGGCTCTCCGCCAGCGGCAGGTGGTCGCCACTGAAGAAGCCCGTCGACGTCTTGAGCTGCGCATAGTGGATGTCGCCCATGATCCCGCGCGCCTCGCGGATGACGTGGTCGTCGCCGGAGAGCATCGCGACCGGCACGCCCATCGCGCCGGCCAGGAGCGTGTTCAGCGCGGGCTCGGGGAGCGACTGGCCGTTGACGCGGACGTCGCGGAAGCTCGTGATCCAGGTGTGGGCCAGGATCGCGTTCTCGTTGCCGGCCTTGGCGTGGTAGCCGATCATCAGCGCCACGTCGTAATCGTTCTCCAGCCCCTTCATCTGGCACCAGCGGCGGCGCATCTGGCCGCGCTTCAGCCGCACGCCGGGTACAAGGTCGTCCGGGTGGATGTTGCACATGTACGCGTGCGAGTCGCTGACGACGATCTCGTCGGCGCCGGCGTCGATGACGCCCTGGACGACCGCGTTCGCGTCGCCGGCCATGAGCTGACGGAAGCGGTCATAGCCCGGCAGTCCCCGGAAGATCTCCTCCAGGCGCTCGAGACCGCTCGTGCCCTCCATGTCCACCGAGATGAAGACCTTCATAGACGCTCCTTGCCGATTCCGGACCGGTTGGTAGGATGATGGGGCCAAACTATCCGCGGCCGGTTCGCCGTGTCAAGCGAGCTGGTGCGCCCCAGGGGGTTAGACGCTGAGATGACCACTTCCCGTGCCCCGCAGGCGGGCCGTCCCGGCGCCGTGGCCAGCCCGCACTCGGCGGCGACCGAGGCCGGCGCCGAGGTCCTCGCCGCCGGGGGCAACGCGCTCGACGCTGCGATCGCGACGAACGCCATACTCGCCGTCCTGTACCCCCACATGTGCGGCATCGGCGGCGACCTGTTCCTGCTCTATCACGAGGCCGCCACGGGCACCGTGCACTGCCTCAACGGGACCGGCGCCGCGCCGGCGCTCGCGACGCCCCAGGCGTTCGCCGAGCGCGGCCTGCAGGCGGTGCCCGCCCGCGGACCGCTCCCGGTCACCGTGCCGGGAGCCGTCGGCGCGTGGGAGGCCGCGGTCGCCCGGTTCGGGTCGCGTCCGCTCGCCGACCTGCTCGCGCCCGCGATCGCGACCGCCGACGCGGGGGTCGCCGTGACCGAGCGCCTCGCGAGCTGGGTCGCCGAGGCGCGCGCCGACATCGCCCAGGACCCGGCGATGCGCCGCCTGTTCCTCGACGACGGCGGCGCGCCCGTCGCGCCCGGCACGACGCTGCGCCAGACGGCGCTCGCGGAGACGCTGCGCCGCCTGGCGCACGCGGGCGCGGCGGACCTCTACCACGGCGAGCTGGCGGACGCGATCGACGCCGCCGTGCGCGCGGCGGACGGGCTCCTGCGGGCCTCCGACCTCGCCGCCTACCGGCCCGACTGGGTGGTCCCCATCCGCACGCGCCACCAGGGCCTCGACGTCGTGACGACGCCGCCGAACAGCCAGGCGATCACCGCGCTGCTGATGCTCGACCACATGGGGGCCGCGAACGGGCAGGAGCCCGGCACCGCGCGCTACGTGGAGGACTTCGTCGCGGCCAAGCGCCACGCCTTCGCGCTGCGCGACGCGTACGTGACCGATCCGGCGCACATGACCGTCGGCGCCGAGGATCTCCTGGCCGGCGCGGTCCCCGCCGCCACCGGCGTCGCGCCGCCGCCGCGCGGCGACACCGTCTACCTCTGCACGGTCGACGGCGAGGGCAACGCCTGCTCGCTCATCCAGAGCATCTACTACGCGTTCGGATCCTGCTTCGTCGCCGGCGACACCGGGATCCTGCTGCACAACCGCGGTCACTACTTCTCGCTGGACCCCGCCGCCGCGAACGTCGTCGCGCCGGGCAAGCGCACGCTGCACACGCTCATGGCGTCGATGGCTCTCGACGAGGGTCGCCTGCGCTTCGTGTTCGGCACGATGGGCGCCGACGGGCAGCCGCAGACGACGGTGCAGGTCCTCCACCAGCTGCTGCGCGGCCGCAGCGCCCAGGACGCCGTCGGCGCGCCGCGGTTCCTCCACGGCCGCTTCGCCCTCGAGGACGACCCCGAGCTCCTGCACGTGGAGGCCGACTACGGCTCCGGGGCGCTCGAGACGCTGGGCCGGACGGCGCCGCTGGACGTCGTGCCCGCGCACAGCGAGATCATGGGCCACTCGCACGCGATCGCGATCGACGCCGACGGCGGCCTCACGGCGGGCGCCGACCCGCGCAGCGACGGCAGCGCCGCCGTCGTGGGCTGAGCGGCGCGGCCGCGGCGCCGGCCGCTGGCTATCCTGGACGCAGGTGGCCCGCTGGGGTCACCCCGGACGAGAGGGTGCGCCGTACCCGGACTGCACGACGGCGCACAGCGAGACGCTCCCTCATGTCCGACCTCCTGCAGATCCTCGGCGCGCTCGGCGTGCTCGGCGCCTTCGTCGCCGTCCAGCTGGGCTGGGTGCGGCCGACGTCCTACCTCTCGCTCGCGCTGAACCTCGCCGGCTCGTCGACGCTCGCCGTGCTCGCGCTCGCCGACCGCCAGTGGGGCTTCCTGCTCCTCGAGGCGTGCTGGGCGGTCGTCACCGCCTGGAACCTCGGGACCCGGCTGCGCGGCCGGGATCCGGCGCCGGCCTGAGCGGCCGCGAGGAGATCTAGGGGAAGAAGCGCTCGAGCTCCGTGTGGGCGGAGCGCAGATCCGAGAGCGTCACCGAGACGTCGTGCTCGGCGATGCGGACCGACAGCGCGTCGCCGCCGACCTCGCCGAAGATGTCGAGCGGCACGCGGCCGGCCAGCTCCTCGAGCACCTCGCGCGGCCCGGACAGGACGAAGCCGCCGGGGCCCTCGCCGAAGAGGTGCACGAGCGGCTCGCCGCTGGGGCCGAGGTCGAGCGTCGCCCCGACGCCGCCGGCGAGGCAGCTCTCGGCGACCGCGACGAGGAAGCCGCCCTCGGCGATGTCGTGGCAGCTGGAGAGGCGCCCCCCGCGCACCGCGTCGCGGATCGCCTCGATGGCGGCGCGCACGGCGGGGACGTCGACCTCCGGCAGCCCGTCGGGCAGCGGCTCCCCGCAGAGCTTGTGAAGCTCGCCGGCGGCGAGCGACGGGTGGAACTCGCCGGCGATGGCGACGGCGTCGCCGGGACGCGCGAAGCCGAGGCGGCCGGCGCGGCGGGCGTCGGGCAGCCGCCCGACCATCCCGACCACCGGCGTGGGGTAGATCGGCCCGGCGGCGCCCTCGTTGTAGAGCGAGACGTTGCCGCCGACGACCGCGGTGTCGAGCGCGCGGCAGCCGTCGGCCAGGCCGCGGACGGCCTCGCTGAGCTGCCACGCGACGTGCGGCTTCTCCGGATTGCCGAAGTTCAGGTTGTTCGTCACGCCGAGCGGCTCCGCGCCGACGCACGCGAGGTTGGCCGCGCACTCGAGGACGACCTCGACCGTGCCGCGGTACGGGTCGGCGGCGACGCGCCGCCCGTTGCCGTCGATCGACACGCCGAGCGCGGCGCCGTCGGGCAGCACGAGCACCGCGGCGTCGGCCTCCTCGGGCCGGCGGACCGTGCGCGACTGGACGAGCCAGTCGTACTGGCGGAACAGCGGCAGGCGCGAGGCGACGTTCGACGAGCGCATCAGTGCCAGCAGCGCCTCGGTGGGCTGCACCTCGGGCGCCAGCACGGGCGCCGGCGGCGGATACAGCGGGCCGTCGGGGCGCCGCGGCTGCAGGTCGTAGAGCGGGCAGTCGTCGACGAGCGCCGCGACCGGCATGTCGCCGACGAGGTGCTCGCCCTGGAAGACGCGCATGTGGCCGGTGCTGGTGACCTCGCCGATCGCCGTTCCGTGGACCTCCCACTTCGCGCACACGGCGAGGACCTCGTCGAGGCGGTCCGGGGTGCAGACGCACAGCATGCGCTCCTGCGACTCGGAGACCATGATCTCGAAGGGCTCCATGTCGGCCTCGCGCAGCGGCACGCGCGCGACGTCGAGGTCGATGCCGACCTCGCCCTTCGACGCCATCTCCGACGCGCTCGACGTGAGGCCGGCCGCGCCGAGGTCCTGCAGGGACACGAGGAGGTCGCGGTCCAGCAGCTCGAGCGAGCACTCGAGCAGCTTCTTCTCCTCGAACGGATCGCCCACCTGGACGGTCGGGCGCTTGTCCTCGTCGGCCTCCCCCAGCTCGGCGCTGGCGAGCACCGACGCGCCGCCGATGCCGTCCCGGCCGG
>JAXDHC010000137.1:0-12292 GCA_034664705.1 Solirubrobacteraceae bacterium | reverse complement strand
CCAAGATCGCCTGCATCGCCAGCAGGCGAGGCAGCGCACCGAGGCGCCCCTCTGCGCGAGCACTGCCGATCGCGGCGGTGCAGAACGTCAGGCTGTCGTAGAAGGCGCCCGTGACGAGTCCGGCATTCGCCAGGTACCCGGCGGGCTCCGCGCCCGTCACACCGCTGTCCGCAGCCTCACGCAGGCACCGCGCCCGGCGCCGAGGCGCCGGGAGAGACGACACCGGCTATGACCGCCGCCACGCCGATCCCCACGCCAACGCGCCGAAGGTCCCCCGGGTGTCCAGGCCCGGGCTCGCCACTACGTACGCGCAGCGGCGATCTTACTGTGACATCCGTTGCCCCGTCACGCGCAGCGTTTAACTCAAAACGATGGGGATAAACGACATGACCTACCACCTGCTGCACATCGACTCGAGCATCCGGGGCGAAAGCTCGATCAGCCGCCGCCTCGCCGCTCGCGCCGCGGGCCGCTGGCTCGCCGCGAACCCGGCCGGGACCGTCACCTACCGCGACCTGTGCGCCCATCCGCTACGGCATCTCGATGCCGACGGTGGCCTTGCGCGGCAGTCGCGCCTGCCAAGCACACGCCCGCCCAGGCAGCCTCGTGGGCACTCAGCAAGCAGCTCAATGACGAGGTCAAGCGGGCCGACACGATCCTGCTTGGCTGCCCATCTACAACTTCGCGGCCCCCAGCACGATCAAGGCCTGGGTCGATCACCTCATCGATCCAGGACTCTCGATGGACCCTGCGACCAAGGAAGGGCTTCTCGGTGGGCGCGAACTGATTGTGCTCGCCTCCCGCGGAGGTGGCTACGGCCCGGCACCCCGCGCGACGGCTGGGACCACGCCGAGCAGTGGCTGCCCCACGCGCTCGCATCGACGGGCCTGGTGCTGCGGTTCATCACCGCCGAGCTGACGGCCGCGAACGTGAACCCGGCGCTGGCCCCCTCAAGCCGCTTGCCGCCGAGAGCCTCGCCGCGGCCGAGCGCGCCATCGACGACCTCTGGTACGTGAACGCCCTCGCCGCCTAGCGAGGTCCTGATTCGTGTGTACCGACCATGAGTCTCAGCCCCACTCAGAGCTCCGCCACCGATAGACCCAAGTCTCCGGGCGACGCCGCGACCGCTGCGGAGCCGCCTTCTCGTGCGGCCCGCCCTTGCGCTGTTCCTCGTCGCGTACGTCGCCAATGTCGCGGCGCGTTGGCTGTCCGCCGGCCGGGCGCCGGCGGCACGTGATCACGCGCGGTGGATCGTCGGCGTCGTGCCGGTAGTGCTGTTGTTGCTTCACCATCGGTCGCGATACCGCCGTCCGCAACACCGTGATCGCCACCTGGGGATCGCGATCCCGATCTTCGCCCTGTTCCCGTTGCGCCCCCGGCCCGGCGGAGTTCGGCCTCACCAACACCGTCAGCAGCCACGCCCCGGTAGCGCTGACCGGCCGCTTGACGCTCTATTAGAACCCGTTCGCCGCGGTGCCGAGCCTGCACGTGGGCTCCGCCCTCGCCGTCGGCATGCAGCCGCCGCCGCGCTGCGCGCCCCGCTGGCCAAGGCCCTCGCGGTTGTGGGACCACTGGTGACGCTTTCGGTCCTCGCCACCGGCCACGACTACGTCTTCGACGTCGCGGCCGGCCTGCTGGCAACGGCAGCCGGATTCGCCGCCGGGCGGTTACCGATCGGCTTCCATCATCCCCGTCGGCGCTCGCGGCCAGTCCGGCCTCGCCCCCGCAACCAGGGAGCTACGCATGAGCAGCGTCACCACGCCTTCCCGCGCCGGGCCGGCGATCGATCACGTCCGACGGAGCGCGGTTCGCCACGTTTCGTCGCGTTTCGAGCGGGTTCTGTCAACCAATCGTCCCCCGCGCTGGTCGGCCACTTGGCACCGGTCGCAGCGCCGTTCTCGGTCATAGGCGCGCGCGGACAACCGGCGTCTCGCGCGCCGCCCGCGTTTTAGCCTCCCCGCCAATGCATCGCCTGCGCCTCGCTGCCGCGGGCGCGATCGGCGTGGGCGTCGCGAGCGCCCTGGTCGTCGCCCTCGCGCACCGCAATACCCCGGAAGCTCATGCCGCCCTGCGCGACACCGATCCCGGGGGTACGCTTGCCGTCTGCAACCCGGGCAGACGCACGACGTGACCCTCGGCATCCCGGGGGCAGGGCACGCGTACCGCGCTCGTGCGCCTGCCCAGCCACATGACGAGCCGACCGCTGCCGCTGGTCCTCGTCGTGCACGGCGCCTACGGCAGCGGCGCCTTCATGGAGCGCTACACCGGCTTCTCGCAACGGGCCGACGCGGCGGGCTTCGCCGTCGTCTACCCGAGCGCGGGGCGGCACTTCTGGACGCTCGCGCCCGGGAGCGGCCCGGACGACGTCGTGTTCATCGACCGGCTGCTGGACAGGCTCCTCTCGGGCGGCTGCTTCGACGTCAACCGGGTCTCGGCCGCCGGCGTGTCGAACGGCGGCGGCTTGCCGCGCGCCTGGCGTGCGACCTGTCGGGTCGCCTTGCGGCCGTCGCGATCGTCGCGGGCGGCTACAGCCAGATCCGCGACTGCCACCCCGACCACCCGGTGTCGATCCTCGAGATGCATGCACGGCCGCCCCCGTGGTGCCTTATCGCGGAGGCGCGGGGGACGTTCCCAACTGGGTTGACCGCTGGGTCGCCCATGACGGCTGCTCCAGTCGCCCGGCGCGCAGCAACCCGGTCTCGCGGGTGACCCAGTACGTGTGGCCTTACTGCCACGCCGGCGTGGTCGTCGAGCACCTCGCCATCGCGGGCGGTCAGCACCAATGGCCCGGCTCCGACCCGCCCGATCCCGGGCCGCGGATCGGCCTGTCGCCCACCGACGAGATCTGGCGTTTCTTCCGGGACCGGCGGCTGGCACGGTAGACGTCGTCAGGCTGACAGCCGGTACAGCGTGCCATCCGGTACTCCGGGCACGTGGACCCGGTGGGCATGCGCGAGCGCCCACTGGAACACGGGTCCCCGGCCGGTCCCGATCAGCAGGTAGCGGATCTCGCCGGTGCGGACGAACTGCTGTAGCCGCGCCGGGGTGAGCAGGGGGCGATCGTCGGCGGTGAGCATGAGCACGGGCCGGCCGTCGCGGATGATGAGCGGGGAGGCCCGCATGATGCTCGTGCTCGCCACCTCGTAGCGCGAGTGCCCCTGGTGGGCCTTCAGGAACGCGCTCAGCGCGTCGAGGCCCGGGGTACGCACGAACAGGCCGGCGTCCGAGCCGTGGTCGCGGGCCACGGTCAGCGCGGAGGCGCTGGGGACGGCCAGCACGGCGGCCAGCGCACAGGCCGCGAGCGCCACGCGGCCGCGCGGGCGCAGGGCCAGGCCCACACCGGCCACCACTCCGGCGGCCGCGATCACGACCGCCCATGTGGGCGAGGTCACCAGTGCGATGGCCACCGCCGCCGCGACGGTCGCGCACGCCGCCAGCAGTCGCGGTGCGTGCGACGCGAGCCAGGCGACGCCGATGCCGCTCGCCGCGGCGATCGCCGGCGTGACCGCTTCGAGGTAGCGCGGCTCGAAGCGCTGCACCGTGCTCATGACTGCCACCGCGAGGACGAGCCACGCGGCGACGAAGGCAGCGGCGGCCAGGGGCAGTCTCCGGCCGGCCGGGCGTCGGCGCAGCGCGAGGACCAGCGCCGCGCCGCCGAGGACGATGGCCGCCACCAGCGTCGAGCCGACGAGCGCCGCGTAGTCGTGGCCCGACGTGTGCACGAAGCGCAGCGGCCCCGGTGGGTCGAGGGCGAGCGCCGCGGCCGACGCGTGCCCGCGCAGGCGGTCGACGCCGTTGTAACCGAAGACGACGTCCCAGACGCTCCCGTTCGTCGAGCCGAACGGCCACGGGTGGTCGTGCGCGGGAGTCAGCGACACCGCGGTGAGCCAGGAGACGCTCACGGCCACGAAGGCCGCGGCGCCCGTCGCCACCGCCCCGAGCCGGCGCGCGCGAGGGTGGTCATGGGCAAGCCAGGCCAGCACGACGAGCGCCGGAAGCACGAACAGCGCCTCGAAGAGCTTGACGTTGAAGGCCAGGCCGAGCATGGCACCCGCCGCGACGAGCAGCCAGCGGCTGCGCCGCTGCGCGCCGACGACGACCAGCCACGCCGCGGCGATGTCGAGCGCCATCATCAGCGAATCCATCGTGTCGCTGTGCGAGGTCATCACCGAGATGGGCATGACGGCGAGTGCCGCTGCGGCGCCCAGCCCGGCCACCCGCCCGAACGGGCGGCGCACGAGGTCGTAGAGCAGCGGGACGGCGAGCGCCCCCCCGATCGCCTCCGGCATCCGCATCGCCGTCGAGTTGAAGCCGAAGACTTTCGTGCTGGCGACCTGCAGCCACAGATCGATCGGGGTCTTGTCGACCGAGATCTGCCCGCCGGGCTCCAGGGCGCCGTAGAAGAAGTTGTGCCCCGACTTGCCCATGCTGCGCACGGCGGCGTCGTAGAACGAGTTGCCGGGGACCCCGTCGAAGTTCGCGAAGCGCAGGCCGACGGCCGTGGCCGTGAGGAGGGCCAGGGCGGCGATGGCGAGCGTCCGCGCCGAAGCGACGGGGTGCGCGCCGACGCTCGGGGCGGCGCTGACGACCTCGCTGGCCATCAAACTACTTCAGGATCCAGATCTGGAGCGGCTCGACGCGCCACCCCGACTCGTGGAACGAGCCGACCTCGTAGCGACGGCCGGCGAGGGTCACCGTGCCGCTCCTGGGCAGCTTGACCTTCAACGCAGCCGGCAGCGACGTGCGCACGTCCGCAGATCCGCGGCCACGCACGACGGTCTGGACCCGGTCGAGGCGCTCGTTGAGGCGGGCGTAGCCGATGACGTCCTGGATGGAGACCTGCAGCCGGGCGATCGCTTGCCCGTGCGCGTCGCGAAGCGTCGTGGTCGGACCGTTCACGACGAAGGGCACGCCGGTCTCGATGACCGTCGCGTTGTCGCGCGTGATGCGCAGCCGCGAGACGTGCCAGTGGTACCAAACGGGGCGAAACCTGCTGTTGACGTAAGCGCGGATCCGGGCGTTGCTGCCCGACCGAACGGCGGCGAGCAAGCCCGGATCGTGGGCCACGCGTGACAGCACAGCGCGGGCCGCCGAGCCGCTCGACTCGCTCGTGTAGCGCGCCTCGTACGGGGCGATCAGCGAGGCGGCCGCCGCCCGCGCGGCGGTGGCCTGCACGGGCGCGGCGCCGGCGCCCGTCGACAGGAGCGCAGCGACCAAGGCGCCGGCCGCCGCGCCGGGGATCAAGATCTTGCGTGGGCTCATGGCTGGGTCATGGGGTCAGGTGTGGCATGCCCGGCAGTCAAGACGTCTTCATGAGTCAGGGATGAGAACGGTGCGTGTCGCGGCCTCGGCCGCGGCGACCTCAGCCGGCTTTCGTCGTCGCGAGCTCGCGGGCATCCTGCGCCACGGCCCTGAGCACCGCGGTCAACGCGTCGGCGAGGTCGGCGACGTCGTCGCCCAGCAGCGAGCGCATGTTGCGCAGGACGATCTCGCTGCCGACGTCGGCGCCGATGACCGCGAGCCGCAACGGGATGTCGACCGCCGCGGCGAGATCGCGGTCGAGCAGCTTTGCGCCGGCCACCGGGTTGCCGAAGACCAGCGTCCACGCGGGGAACGCGGTCGCCCCGGCGGCAGCCATGTCGTGCCCGTGGTCGACGACGGCGTACTCGGTCATCCCGCGCGCCCGCAGCACGTCGCGCAACGCCGCGACCACTGCATCGGGCGGAGCACTCACGCCGAGGCGCTCGTACGCGCTCACGCCACACGTTATCCGACCGGCTACCGCCCCCGGAGTACCGCCAATGGACTCCCGGAGGCCGACGACAGGCCCACCTTCGACGAGGACGATCGACCGTGGCATGCCTCGCGTCAACCCCATCGCGCTCGACGACATGAGCGGCCCCGAGCACGCCCCGAGTTCCGGGCGCGTGGAGCGCCTCGCGGGCGGGCTCGACCGGCCGACGCTCGTGGTCGCCGGCGTCGCCACCCTCGGCCTCGTCATGGCGGTCCTCGACACGACGATCGTCAATGTCGCGCTGGACACCCTCTCGAGGGACGTGCACGCAAGCCTAAGCACCATCCAGTGGGTCACGACCACTATCTGCTGTCGCTGGCGTCCGTCATCCCGCTCTCGGGCTGGATCACCGAGCGCTTCGGCTCCAGGCGGACCTGGATCGCATCGATCGTGTTGTTCGCCGGCGGCTCGGCAGGGTGCGCGCTGGCGACGTCGGCCGGCGAGCTGATCGCGTTCCGTGTCCTGCAGGGCATCGGCGGCGGCATGCTCGTACCGGTCGGGTTCACGCTGGTCGCGCAGAGTGCCGGGCCTCGGCGCGTGGGACGGGCGCTCGCGCTGGTCGGCGTACCGATCCTGCTCGGGCCGATCCTCGGCCCGATCATCGGCGGCTTTATCGTCGACAGCGCGGCCTGGCAGTGGATCGCGATGGACGCCGGCGGGGCGCTCGCCGCTATCGAGCGCAGTTCGATACGGCACGAAGGCGACATCACGGTCGCCCGTGTCCGAGTCGAGAGCGAGGACGATGGGCATGCGCGCAATCGTCCGCCGCGCCGCCCGCGCTCGTCGTCGGCCCGCCGGCGGCTCTGTCACGTACGCCCGGAGTGGTACGCCGCATCAGGGTCGCTTGTGAGCCGGGATCGCGGCGCCGAGTACGACGCGGGGCGTAAGCGAAAGAGCCGCCCGTCCAGCGACGACGAAGCGACGCTCCGCGCGGACGATCAGGGCCATGCCTACCACAGTGACCACCGTTGCCCCTGCGCGTCGGCCGCACTCGATCGTCGCGCTGCTCAGCCGACGCCGGCATATCACCAGGCGCCATCTCCAAGTCGCCCTCGGGGTGCTGTGGCTTCTCGACGGTGTGCTTCAAGCCCAGCGGTTCATGTTCACGCGCGACTTCGCGACGCAGGTGATCGCTCCGGTCGGACAGGGGCAGCCGGGGTTCGTCTCAGCGCCGGTCCACTGGGTCTCGACCGTCATTGCCGCGCATCCCATCGCCTGGAACGTGCCGTTCGCCGGGATCCAGCTCCTGCTCGGCGTGGGGTTGCTGGTGCCCCGCACCGCCCGGCTGACGCTGGCCGCCTCGATCGCCTGGGCGCTCGCCGTGTCGTACCTCGGCGAGGGCTTCTCCGGGCTGGCGAGCGGCCACGCCAGCCTGATCACCGGGGCGCCCGGCTCGGCGCTGCTCTACGCGGTGCTGGCCGCCGTGGCCTGGCCGCGACAGGACGCCTCGCGCGAGGGGCCGGCGCGCTGGCTGCCGTTCGCCTGGGCCGTGTTGTGGGTCGGGGCGGCTGTCTTGCAGGCGCTGCCGGGCCAGAACAGCGGCACGGCGGTCGCGAACGCGCTGACCGCCGGGACCGACGGCGCCCCCGCGTGGCTCGCCAGTCTGGACAAGTCGGCGGGCACCTGGGCTGCGCAGCACGGCCTGCTGGTGGTCATCCTCCTGGTGGCGGCCGAGGCCGTGATCGGCGTCGGTGCGCTTATGCGCAGGGCCAGGGTGCCCGCCGTCGCACTCGGGCTCGCGGTCACCCTGGCGTTCTGGGTGCTCGGCCAGGATCTCGGCGCGCTCTACACGGGTCAGGCGACCGATCCGAACAGTGGACCGCTGCTCGCGCTCATGGCGATCGCACTGCTCGGCAGGTGGTGGGAAACCGCCCCGATTACCAGCTAGCGGGGGCCTGAGATTCCCGCCCGCGTGCCCCGCAGACTCGCGCTGGCGGTGCAGACAGGACGCCACTGGTGCGGAATGGTCCCGACTGGTTACCGCGGTCATCCGATCACGGCAGAGGAGTCGCAAGAATGTCTTACACAGCGAACGCGCCGAATCCAGTCGTACCGCTCCCGGACGGAGGGCCGGACAGCCTCCTCCATGCGGAGCGCCTGCGGATCGCCCGCGAGCTGCACGACGTCGTGGCGCACAGCTTCGCGGCCATCGCGCTGCACGCCGGCGTCGCCGATCACGTGAAGGACGATCGCCCGGACCAGGTGGGCGAGGCGCTGCGCGCGATCAAGGCCGTCAGCGGCGAGGCGGCGCGTGAACTGCGCGCGATCCTTGGAGTGCTTCGCCGCGTCGACGAGGGTGAGCCGCCCGCGACGAGCCGCGGAGTCGGCGGGCTCGACGCTCTCGCCGCGACGTCCTCGAACGCGGGCGTGCCCACTCGCGTCACGATCTCGGGGCGGCCGCGCCCGCTGCTCGCCGCGGTCGATCAGGCGGCCTACCGCATCGTCCAGGAATCGCTGACCAATGTGCTTCGCCACGCCGGTCCGGCCAGCGCGTCGGTCCGAGTCGCCTACGAGCCCGACTGTCTGGTCGTCGAGGTCGTCGATGACGGGTGCGCGCAGGAGGTGGGCGATGGCGGCCGTCCGCCCGGCACCGGGCACGGCATCGCCGGCATGCGCGAGCGCGCCGTGACCCTCGGAGGGCAGCTCGAAGCCGGCAAGCGCACCGGCGGCGGCTTTCAGGTCTGCGCCTCCCTGCCGTTCGGGGGCGCATCGTGATCCGAGTGGCGCTTGCCGACGACGAGCTGGTGATTCGAGCCGGGTTGCGTGTCCTGCTCGAGGCTGAGGAGGACATCGTCGTCACGGGCGAGGCCAGCAACGGCGAGCAGGCCGTCGCGCTTGCCCGGGACACGCTCCCAGACGTGGTCCTGATGGACATCCGCATGCCTCGACTCGATGGCGTCGAGGCCACCCGCCGGATTGCCGCCGACCCGCGGCTGAGCGGGGTGAGGATCCTGATCCTGACGACCCTCGAGACCGACGAGTACGTGTTCCAGGCGCTGCGTGCGGGAGCGAGCGGGTTCCTCCTGAAGGACGGCGACGTCGTCGAGGTGTTGCGCGCCGTGCGCGTGGTCGCGGCCGGCGAGGCGCTGCTTTCACCACGCGCCACGCGCCGGCTCGTCGAGGAGGTCACCGCCTGGCCCGAGCGTGGGCATGTGGCGCCCGCGCTGCTCGGCGAGCTGACCGACCGCGAGCGCGAGGTCATGGTCCTCGTGGCCTACGGACTGACGAACCGTGAGATCGCAGAGCGGCTTGTCATCAGTCCCGCCACGGCGAAGACCCACGTGAGCCGCATCATGCTGAAGCTGCACGCTCACGACCGCGCGCAGCTCGTCGTGCTCGCCTACCAGACCGGGCTGGTCGTCCACACCGGGTCAGCAGAGTTCAGTGCTGCCGACCGGATCGCCGGTCGTGTGTCGACGTGATTCGACTGTTCGGCCATCCGGTCGCACCCGCGAGAGGTAAGACATGACTTTCACCAAAATGCCATCGTCGCAGTGCCGGAGTGTGTTGGACGAGGCCATGGACGCCTATGTCGACTGGCGCCAGCAGTGCATCGCGGTGTCGAATGCGTATGCCGGCTGGACCGCCGCGCAAGCGACCGACGCGGCGCTTGCCTTCGCGGTCTATGTCGCCGCGCTCCATCGTGAGGAGCGCGCTGCGCAGGTCTACGGCTCGACCATCCGCCGCGTGGGCGATCTCGTTCCGACGGATGGCGAGCTTCAGCCGGCGCCGGCCGCGTCGGGAGCGGGTCGGCATGGCCGCTAGGGCTCGCCTTCACGTCGTGGTTGCCGGCGCCGGCGTCGCGGGGCTCGAGACCCTGATGGGGCTACGCGCTCTGGCCGGAGATCGGGTTCATCTCACGCTCGTCGCCCCCCAGGACGAGTTCGTCTACCGGCCGCTGGCCGTCGCGGAGCCGTATGCCGTCCAGCGTCTCCGGCGGATCCCGCTGCGGGAGGCGGCGCGTGACGCCGACGCCACCCACGTCGCCGGGACCATTGACGCGGTCGACGCCGCCGGAAAGCTCGTCCACTCGTCCTGCGGCGACCCGCTGAAGTATGACTCGCTCGTCCTCGCGGTCGGCGCCACGGTCGTACCGCTGGTCGCCAACGCGATGACATGGGACGATCGTGCGGACTCCGAAACGCTCGGGGGGCTGCTGCAGGACATCGAGCATGGCTATAGCCGGCGTCTGGCGGTCGTGATCCCGCCCGGGCCGGCTTGGCCGCTGCGCGGTTGTGAGCTGGCCCTGCTCATTGCCCGGCAAGCGCAGGGCATGTCCGCCGAGCTCGAGACGACGCTCGTCATGCCGGAGCCGTCGCCGCTGGCGATCCTCGAGTCACGGGTCCGCGAGCTGCTCTCCGATGAGCTCGCGCGGGCGGGAGTGGGCGTCGCGTCCACATCGCGCGTCGAGGTTGAACGAGGCCATGCCGAAACCGTCGTCCTGCAACCGTCGGGACGTCGCATCGAGGTCGATCGCGTCCTCGCGCTCCCCGGGTTGCGCGGGCGCCCGATCGCAGGGATACCTTCGAACGCCGAAGGGTTCGTCGAGGTCGACGAGCACTGCCGCGTGCGCGGACTCGACGGCGTGTGGGCGGCCGGGGATGGCACTGACTTCGCCTTGAAGTCGGGCGGCTACGCCGCCGAGCAGGCCGACGTGTCGGCCGAGGACATCGCAGCAACGGCCGGCGCCGCGGTCGACCCGCACCCCTTCGATCCGACCGCTCGCGACCGGTTCGCCGGCCTCCCCGGCGGGTCTTTCCTCAAGGCATGGCTCGCCGACGGCGACGACGACCCGCTGACGATCGGCCTTCCGACCACCGGGGTGCCCACGCTGACCTACCTGGAACGTGACTTCGCGGCGGGCTGGCGCGGCCGATCGTGATGCGATCACACGCCTCGCTGCCGGACGGCGTACCGACCGCCAAGCGAGCCAAGCGGTTCTCCGAGAGGCGCCGCGGCGGCTTCGGGGGAGCGGAGGGCAACGAGATTCTCACGAGCGCGACGGCCGTCGTGCTCACCGGCCTGTTGGCGGCTGAGGGGTACACGGTCGTGAACATGCGCGGCCTCGTGGGCCTGCATATGTTCATCGGCCTGGCGCTGATCCCGCCGCTGCTGCTGAAGCTCGCGAGCACTGGCTATCGCTTCGTCCGCTACTACACGGGATCGCGGCCCTACCGGGCGCTGGGTCCGCCGGTGCTACCCCTGCGGCTGATGGCGCCGGTGCTCGTCGCGAGCACGATGGCGCTGTTCGTGACCGGCGTGCTGCTGCTCGCAGCCGGACACAAGTCGGACACGCTGCTCCTGCTCCACAAGGTGAGCTTCATCGTGTTCGGAGTAGTGTTCGCGGTGCACTTCCTCGCCTACGTCGCGCGAGTCGTCCGCTCGCTGCACACCGACTGGGGCGCAGCTCGTCGTGAGGCGGTGTCGGGCGCCGGCGTGAGGGGAATGCTCGTCGCCGCGGCACTCGGCGGCGGCGCGGCGCTCGCGTTCGCGTTGCTGTCGGTGATCAACGCCTGGCACGGCGGACACTGACGCATCCTCGTCCGCGGACGCGTTAGGCCGACGCCGACAAGCGATTCGCGGAGGCATCGGCGAGCTGGCGCGGATCGAACTGCGGAGGCCGCGGCTCGCGAGGTCCACGTCGCTGGGGCTCATGTCGCCGCTGTTCGCTGAGTCGGTTTGCGACGCCATCCTCACCGTGCTCGTGATCAGCATCGCCGTCGGGCTTGGATTCGGTGCCGGCGTACCGGGCAGCGCTTCGCGGTCAGGCCGGTCGCGCAGCATCCGCTGATCGCGACCCTCGCAGGATCCGGCCTAGCTCTCGCCGCCGGCTGGCTCGGCGTTCGCCTCCGCCCCGAAGATCCGCCTGCTCGACGCGCGCCGCTGGCTTGCCGTGTTCGTCCAGCCCATCCGATACGTCCGCCGCGTCGCGTCCTGGCAGGCGCTTGGCTGGGCGCTGCGCGTCGCCTCGTGTACCCGTTGCTGCTGGCCTTCCACGTGTCCGCCACGTTGCGCCGGATCCCGCGCGATCGTGGGTGCAGTCGCGATCAGGCCCGTTCCACGGCCGGGCGGCGCCAAAGCCGTTGATCTCGAGCCGCCCTACGCGGCGTCCCGCAGCTGCCGCGAGGGCGGTGCGGACCCCTGAAATGCGGTGCTCGATCGAGCGGCGCGGAGCCTGTAGCCGGCACCGCGGACGGTCTCGATGCTCTCGACGCCGAACGGACGGTCGATCTTGTCGCGCAGATAGCGGACGTAGACGTCGACGACGTTCGACCGGTTCTCGTAGTCCATGTCCCAGGCGCCCTCGAGCAGCTCATAGCGGGACAGGACGCGCCCCGGGCGGCGCATGAACACCTCGAGCAGCTGGAGCTCCTTCGTCGAGAGCTCGAACTCGACGTCGCCGCGCCGGGCAATGTGCCGGGCCAGGTCGAGGGCCAGGTCGCCGACCTCGAGCACGGGTCCGGTGTTCACCGGGCCACGTCTGGCGAGCGCGCGAAC
>JAXDHC010000136.1:0-3148 GCA_034664705.1 Solirubrobacteraceae bacterium | reverse complement strand
GCTCTACCGCCGAGGCGGCCCGACCCCCATCGCCTCACGCACGTCCGCCAGCGTCTCGGCGGCCATCGCCCGCGCCTTCTCGGCGCCCGCGGCGAGGACCTCCTCGAGGCGCTCCTCGTCCGGGCGGATCTCCTCATAGCGCTCACGGATGGGCGCGAGGAGCTCGACCACCGCGTCGGCCACCGCGACCTTCAGGTCGCCGTAGCCGCGGGCGGTCTGCATCTCCTCCTCGACCGCGGAGGGCGTGGTCCCGCGCGCGGCGGCGAGCACGTCGATCAGGTTGGTGACGCCGGGCTTGTCGGCGCCGCGGCGGATCTCGGTGCCCGAGTCGGTGACGGCGCGCTTGATCTTCTTCTCGATCGTCCTGGCGTCGTCGAGGACGAGCACCGTGCCCTCTTCGGTGCCGCCGGTCGTCGACATCTTCCGCGTCGGGTCCTGGAAGTCCATGATCCGCGCGCCGACCTCGGGGATGCGGTGCTCGGGGACGACGAGGATGTCCTCGCCGAAGCGCGCGTTGAAGCGCCGGGCGACGTCGCGCATGAGCTCGAGATGCTCGCGCTGGTCCTCGCCCACCGGGACCTCGTGCGCGCGATAGGCGAGCACGTCGGCGGCCTGCAGCACCGGATAGAAGAGCAGCCCGGCGGAGACGAGCTCGCGCTGGGCCAGCGACTTGTCGCGGAACTGGTGCATCCGGTTGAGCTCGCCGATCGCGGTGACGGACGTCAGCAGCCAGCACAGCTCGGTGTGCTCCTGGACGTCGCCCTGGCGGAAGAGGATGCAGCGCTCCGGGTCCAGCCCGGCCGCGAGCAGGACGGCCTGCGTGTCGTACACGCGCTCGCGCAGCTCGCGCGGGTCGTACGGGACCGTGGTCGCGTGCAGGTCGACGATGCAGTAGATCGCCGGGTCGCCGCGATCCTGGCCCTCCACGTACTGGCGGATGGCGCCGATGTAGTTGCCCAGGTGCTTGCGGCCCGTGGGCTGGATGCCGGAGAAGATGCGCACGAGGCGCACGAATCTAGCGGGAGCGCCGCGCCGGAGCGGGCGCGCCGCTCCAGAGCGCCTCGGCGTCGGGGGGGCTTGACGCCGGGGGGCTCCGGAACGGCGGCCCGCCGCTCCGGCCGCGGGGGGTGTCGGCCGGCCCGTGCCGAGGCACGGTTCGGGTTGGGTGCCCGCGCGCGTCGTCATCCATGCGCACCTGCCACCGGACTCGACGCCGCCTCCGTTCGGCCCGGTACGGAGCCGGGTAGCGCCCCCACGTGACCCCACGCGAGACGCCCACCACGCCCGATCCCCCGACCCGCCCAGCGGACTACGCCACGCTCAGCGCCGGCTGGGCCGCCGCGCTGGGAACGCTGCTGCTCGCCAGCCGCGACAAGGGCGACGAGCCGGTCCGGGCCGCCGAGATCGTCCCGCTCGGGATCGCGACCTTCGCGCTGTCCAAGCTCGTCGCCAAGGAGAAGGTCGACCGCTGGGTCCGCGAGCCGTTCGTCGAGGAGCGCTCCGACGGCGAGCGCCGCCCCAAGGGCCGCGGCCTGCAGTACGCCGTCGGCGAGCTGCTGACCTGCACCCGGTGCGTCGGGACGTGGAGCGCCCTCGGCCTCGTCGCCCTGCGGGTCACCCACCCCCGCGAGGCCCGCGTCGTCAGCGCCGTCCTCGGCGCGAGCGCCGTCAACGACTTTGCCCAGAGCGGCTTCAACTGGATGTGCGCGAGGTCCAACGCCGCCCAGTCCGCTGCCTCCGAGGCCGCGGTCCGCGAGGAGCACGCCGGCGAGCTCGCGCGGTTCGGGCGCTAGGCGCTACGCCGGCTCCCCCAGCCGCACGTCCGCGCCCGCGCCGCGCAGCCGCCCGACCACGGTGCGCAGCGCGCCCCGCCGCCGCGGCGCCCCGGCCGCCGCCAGCTGGCGGGCGCGCTCGTGCAGCAGCAGGACGAGCTCGCCGCTCGGGCGGAACGGGTCGGCGATGTCGCGCGCGTCCTGCAGCGACACGGCGGCCCACAGCTCGCCATCGACCTCCGCGACGAGCAGGCGCCCGGGCGGAAGCGGCCTGCTGTCCAGCGCGGCGAGTCGCTGCAGCGCCACCGCATCGTCGGGGTCGGCGACGCGGATCGTGAAGCGGTCGTTCATGCCGCCCGCCTGCCCGCCCGTGCGACGAACGCCTCGGCGACCCGCCGGCTCGCCGGGGCGTCGGGGTCGAGCTGTGGCTTCCACTGCAGGCCGACCGCGAAGCCCTGATCGGTGCGCTCGATGCTCTCGACGACGCCGTCGGTGGAGACCGCGCCCACCCGCAGGCCGCGCCCGAGCCGGCGGATCGCCTGGTGATGCTGGCTCGTCACCGAGGAGCGGCGACCGACGAGCTCGCGCATGGCGCTGGCCCGGCTCGTGCCGACCTCATGCGCGTCGGCGAGGTGGCCGGAGGACAGCGCGGCCTCCTCGGCGAGGTCCTGGAACAGGCTCCCGCCCGACAGCACGTTCAGAAGCTGGTGGCCGCGGCAGACGCCGATGAACGGCAGCCCGGCGCGCAGCGCGGCGCGCATCGCCGCGAGGTCGCGCCAGTCGCGGCGGAAGTCCGGCTCGCCGTGCAGCCGCCCGCGCGGCTGCTCGCCGTAGACCCGCGGGTGCACGTCGGAGAACGATCCGGAGACGACGAGCGCGTCCGCGAAGAGCACGTCGCGCTCGGCGACGTCGCCCGTGACCGTGCGCACGTGCGCGCCGGCCCGGCGCAGCCACGCCTCGTACGGCTCGTGGGCCTCCTCGCGGACGAGCAGGAGGACCAGCGGCTGCGGGTCCTCGCGGGCCGCGTCCATGGCCGCGGCGAACCGCCGCCGCGCGCGGGCGACGCGCTTGCGCGCCGCGACCTCCGTGATCGCGAGCGCGGCGCCGAGCTCGCGCAGCGACAGCCCGGCCTCGAACCGCAGCAGGAGCACCAGGCGGTCGTGCGCGCCGAGCTGGGCCAGCGCCTCGACGGCCGCGTCGGCGCCCGGCTCCGGCGGCGCGGCGACCGTGCCGGCGGCCTCGTCGCCGGCGGCGACGGGGTGGCGGCCGCGCCGGCGCAGCTCGTCGACGCCCAGGTTCGTCGCGGTGCGGTGCAGCCAGGCGCGCAGCGCCGCCTCGGGCGCGTCGCGCGGCGCCCGGCGCCAGGCCCGCACGAA